>NZ_JAXMNS010000241.1:0-5860 GCF_034670285.1 Nocardioides sp.
CCCCGACAGCCCCCACGCCACGTTGGACAACATCGGCGGCGGAGACGTCCTGATCGAGCAGCTCAAGGACTGGTGCCAGACCGCCGGCACCACCGTCACCATCAAGCCCGTCATCGACCTCAACCAAGACATCTCCACGCAGGCCTACGTGCCGACCGCCAAGCTCGTCGAACAAGTACGCCTGCGCGACCAGTGCTGCGTCTTTCCCAACTGCACCAGACGTGCCGAGTACTGCGACCTCGACCACCGCGTTCCGTTCGACAAGCAGAACCCCTCCGCGGGCGGGAAAACAACGACGTCGAACCTCTCGCTCCTGTGCAGGAAGCACCACCGCGCCAAGACCTTCAGCGCCTGGGCCTACGACAGCCCGCACCCCGGGGTTTACGACTGGACCAGCCCGTCGGGTGAACGATTCCGAGTCGTCAGGGGCAGGCGGCACGGCCGGATGCCCGTCACCACACCCCTTGACGACCCACCCGAGCCCTGAGCACCACGCCCCCACACCCCGCTGCGACCAGCGGGGTCACAGGCACGTCCGAGCGTCGGTCGACGCTCGCTGCGGCCAGCGTCAGTCCGCACACGGTGCCGCCGGTAGCATCGGTCCACATGAGGCGAGGGGGCAACGGGGTGTGGCGCTGGGTGGTCTCGGCAACCCTGACGCTCGCACTCGTCGGGTGCGGCACGGCAGCCGACGACACAGGCTCCGGCGAGGGAGCCGAGTCGATCGACACCCCTCAGCTCGGCACGTGCCGCGCCCTCGAGCCGGACGACATCATGCTCACCCACGACGAGAGCGACTCGGTGCCGTGCGCCGGTCCGCACACCGCGCAGACCTACGCCGTCGGCACGATGCCGCCGACCTTCGCCGAGTCGGCCTACGACTCCCCCGAGGTCGGGGCCTACGCGTTCGACACCTGCACCACGCAGCTGCAGAAGTTCCTCGGCGGCGACGAGAGCGTCGTGATGCGCTCGATCTTGTCGTGGGCGTGGTTCCGCCCGTCCCCGAAGGCGTGGGCAGAGGGCCAGCGCTGGTATCGCTGCGACGCCGTCGGCGGGAGCGAGCAGAGCACCGCGTTGCTCAACCTCCCCGAGACCGCGCGCGGCATCCTCCAGGGCCGTCCCGACGACAAGTGGATGGCCTGCGTCGAGGGTTCCTCGGTCGACGCCGGCGAGAAGGTGCCCTGCTCCAAGACCCACGACTGGCGCGCGGTCACCACGATCAAGCTCGGCGAGCCTGCTGACGCCTACCCCGGCGATGAGCTCGTGGAGACCAAGACCCGCAACTTCTGCTCCGACTCCGTGGGCGCCTGGCTCAACTACCCGATCGACTTCGACTACGGCTTCACGTGGTTCCACGAGGCAGAGTGGGACGCCGGCAACCGTCGCTCCGTCTGCTGGGCCAAGACCAGTGACTGACCTGCGTCGGCTTCGACGTCGGACCGCTGCCATGGCCGTGGCCGTCGTCGTCCTCGCCACCGGGTGCTCCTCCGGCGGGCAGGGCGGGTCGGACGACGGAGCGGCACCCGGCGAGAGCGCTTCGGCCAGCCCGACGCCCTCGCCCACGCCGGCCCCACCGCCGCGGGCCACCGAGCCCGCGAAGCCCAAGAAGGACACGTGTCACCGGCTGTCCTTCTCGGAGGCCGTCGCTCCCACGGCCGACCTCGAGACAGTGGCCTGCAAGAAGGCCCACACCTCTGAGACGTACGCCGTGGGCCGGGTCGACAACGTGGTCGACGGCCACCTGCTCGCGATCGACTCCTCCCGCGTGCAGGAGCAGGTCGCCACGACGTGCCCCGGGGCTCTGCAGAGCGCCGTCGGCGGGACCCTCGACGACGCGCGCTTGAGCATGCTGCGAGCGGTGTGGTTCACCCCCACCGTCGAGGAGTCCGACGCCGGCTCGGACTGGTACCGCTGCGACGTCGTCGCCCTCGCCGGCGCTGACAAGCTCGTGAGCGTGCGCGGCTCACTCGCGGGCGCCCTCGACACCCCCGCCGGGCGGACGACGTACGGCATGTGTGGCACCGCCAGCCCCGACGAGAAGAGCTTCGAGCGAGTGCCCTGCAGCCGGACCCACTCGTGGCGCGCGATCTCGGTGGTCGGCCTCCCCGCGGGCGACTACCCGGGCGCCGACGCCATCGCCGACGCCGGCTCGACGCCGTGCCAGGACACTGCAGCCGACCGGGCCGCCGATCCGCTCGACTACGAGTGGGCCTTCGAGGGCCCCGACCGTGCGCAGTGGAAGGTCGGGCAGACGTTCATCCGCTGCTGGGCGCCGGACTGACGCGCCAGGCCCCGGTCACACACAGGGTCAGAAGCCGAGCTTGCGCAGCTGGCGCGGGTCGCGCTGCCAGTCCTTGGCGATCTTGACCTGGAGGTCGAGGTAGATCGGCGTGCCGAGCAGGGCCTCGATCTGGGTGCGCGCGGCGGTTCCGATCTCACGCAGGCGCGCCCCCTTGTGGCCGATCATGATGCCCTTCTGCGACTCACGCTCGACGTAGAGGTTGACGTGGACGTCGAGCAGGGGCTTGTCGGCGGGACGGTCCTCACGCAGGTTCATCTCCTGCACGACGACCGCGATCGAGTGCGGCAGCTCCTCGCGGGCGCCCTCGAGGGCGGCCTCGCGGATCAGCTCGGCGACGATGATCTCCTCGGGGGCGTCACTCAGGTCACCGTCGGGATAGAGCTGCGGCCCCTCGGGCATCAGTCCCACGAGGAGGTCGGCCAGCAGCTGGACCTGGTGACCCTCCTTGGCCGAGACCGGCACGATCTCGGCCCAGTCGGTCCCGGTCTCGACGCCGAGCTTGTCGATCGCGAGCAGGTGCTCGCCGAGCTGCTCGGGCGTGGCCAGGTCGGTCTTGGTGACGATCGCGACCTTGATCGTGCGCTTGACCTTGCCCATCTCGTTGACGATGAAGCGGTCGCCGGGCCCGATCTTCTCGTTGGCCGGGAAGCACACGGCCACGACGTCGACCTCGGCCAGCGTCGTCTTGACCAGGTCGTTGAGCCGCTCCCCCAGCAACGTGCGGGGGCGGTACAGACCAGGGGTGTCGACCAGGATCAGCTGGGCGTCGTCGCGGTGCACGATGCCGCGCACGACCGTGCGGGTGGTCTGCGGCTTGGACGACGTGATGACGACCTTCTGCCCCACCAGGGCGTTGGTCAGCGTCGACTTGCCTGCATTGGGGCGCCCGACGAACGAGGCGAACCCGCTGCGGTGGGCCGGTGCCGGGGTGTTCTCGCTCATGTGTCCCTCGCGTCGTCGTAGTCGGCCCAGATCTGGTCGTTGCTCTTGCCTGCTGCTCTGCCGGCCCGGTAGATCGGACCCGGGTCGACCGCACGCGGTTGTCGCACGGCGCCGCCGCGCCAGTAGCCCATCACGTCGTACGCCGTGCTGGGCAGCTTGCGGTCAGGCATCAGGTGCTTGCGGATCGCCCGCATCTGCGAGGACTCCCCCGCCATCCAGAAGTAGCCGTCGCCCTCGGGCCAGGCCAGGTCGGGCACCACGGACGCCAGCGCGCTCTGGCCGTCGCCGGGCTGCTCGAGCCACGACACGTCGTCGAAGTCCGCACCGAGGTAGTCGGGCAGGTCGTCGGGCACCTCGGCCCACACCTGGGTGGGCAACGTCGTCTCCTCGACGATCCGCGCCATGGCGGGCATCGCCGTCAGGTCGCCGACCAGCATCAGCCACGCGGCGCCGTCCGGGAGCACGAAGGAGCCCTTGGGCTCGGTGATCGTGCAGGTCTGGCCGACGCAGTCGGTGCCGGACCACTCGGTGACCAGGCCGACGTCGTGACGCACGACGTCGAGCGTGAGCTCGACGCCGTCCCACGAACGCACCGTGTAGTAGCGGCTCTGGAACTGTCCAGGCACGACCAGACCGACCCATTCGTCGGGAATCCCGGTGGACGTGAAGGCGGTCAGGCCGGGCCCGCCCAGCACGAGGCGCACGAGGTGGTCGGAGATCTCGACACGACGCAGCACCTGCGCGGTGTAGGTGCTGGCCCGGGTGCTCATCAGCGTGAGGTTACCGGTGCTTCACCAGCTGGGTCGAAGTGGGAACCCGTCGTGGCCGTCAGCGTCGACCTTCGCGCCGAGCACCTGCACCAGCTGCACCTCGTTGCGCTCGAAGCCGACCCGGCAGGCGGCCATGTAGAGCCCCCAGACGCGGGCGGTCCCGATGCCGACCTCCTCGACGGCGGCGTCCCAGTTGGCGACGAGGTTGTCGTTCCAGTGGGCGAGGGTCCGCGCGTAGTGCACCCGGAGGTTCTCGCTGTGCATCACCTCGAAGCCGGCGTTCTCCGCGGCCGCGATGATCGTGCCGCTGCCGGTGAGCTCACCGTCGGGGAAGACGTAGCGGTCGATGAAGGCCCCGGTCTGCTCGAGCCGGTTGTGGTGGCGCGTGATGCAGTGGTTGAGCAGGCGCCCCCCGGGCTTGAGCTTGTCGTGGAGGAACGAGAAGTACGACGGGTAGTTGCGGATCCCGATGTGCTCGGTGAGGCCGATCGAGCTCACGGCGTCGAAGTCGCCCTCGGGCACGTGCCGGTAGTCGAGGTGTCGCACCTCGGCGAGGTCCGCGAGCCCCTCGCGGTCCAGCATCTCCCTGGCGTACGACGCCTGCTCCTGGCTCAGCGTCACGCCCAGCACCTGCACGCCGTACTCCTTGGCGGCGTGCCGGGCCATGCCGCCCCAGCCACAGCCCACGTCGAGCAGACGCATGCCGGGCTCGAGGCCGAGCTTGCGCGCGACGAGGTCGAACTTCTCGAACTGCGCCTCCTCGAGGGTCGCGCCCTCGTGGGGGTAGACCGCGCAGGTGTAGGCCATCGAGGGCCCCAGCACCATCTCGTAGAAGGCGTTCGAGACGTCGTAGTGGTGGTGAATGGCTTCGGCGTCGCGCACCATCGAGTGCCGCAGGCCCTCCATCACCCGGCGCCAGCGCGGCAGGTGCTCCTGCGGCGGGGGCGGCGGCGGCTTGAGGTTGGAGAGCCCGAGCCCGCGCACGATGGTGACGAGCTCTGCCGCCGACGGCGTCCGGAACTTCGTGTGGTCCTTGATCTTCTGCATGGCCTCGTAGGGATTGCCCGGGTGGGCCCCGTGCACGAGCAGGTCACCGGCGACGTAGGCCCGGGCCAGACCGAGGTCGCCGGGCGCCGTGACGAGGTACTGCAACCCGCGCTGGCTGGTGAGCTCGAGGCGGATCTCGGCGTCCTCGGGCCCGGCCGAGCTGCCGTCGTAGGCGGTGAAGCGAACGGCCATCCCGTCGAGCATCAGGTCGGCGACGACGTCTCCGATCTTGAGCGTGCTTCTCGTGGTGGTCCTGGTGGCAGTGCTCACGGTGTCCCTCACTTCTTCCGGACGGTCTTGTCGAAAAGGCTGGTGAGTCGGTCGTCGGGGTCGTAGCGCTTCTTGACCAGCGCGAGCTCGGCGCCGCTGTAGAGGTCGTCGAAGGTGGCCCGGTCGTAGTAGGCCTCGGAGTAGAGCGACTTGTGCCCACCGAGGTCGTGCACCTTCTGCTCGATCGCGCGGTTGCGCGGGCCGTCGACGGCGTCCGGGCCGACGTGCACGCTGCCCCAGAAGCCGACGTTCACGTAGGTCTCCCCCGGCGTCAGCGGGTACGTCGTCCAGCCGCGTCCACCGACCGATCCGGTGGCGACCAGCGGGCAGAGCCAGACCGGACGCATCCCGACCTCGGCGTCGAACCACTCGAGGAACTCCGGCAGCCGCTCGACGGGTACCTCGACGTCCTGCACCACCCGCTCGCGCAGCGGCCGGCCCGCGCGGCGGTCGAGGCGGTCGGCGACGTCGAAGCGGCGATCGAGAGCCAGGAGCCGCATGTAGACGTCGGACCGACGCCGGCTCCGGG
>NZ_JAXMNS010000242.1:0-5841 GCF_034670285.1 Nocardioides sp.
GGCCGGGCACGGTCTTGCTGTACTCGAAGCCCGGCTCGTAGGCGAAGTCGGCGGTGGCGAGCCCCAGCGAGGGCACGGTGCCGTTCGGGTAGAGCTGGCCCAGCGACATCTCCTGGAAGAGGTTGAACGTCGAGCCGGGGACGTCGGGGCTGTTGATCTTGTTGGCGAGGGTCTCGCCGTCGTGGCCCTCGACGTAGGAGCGGTCGGTGTACTGCACCGGGACGATCGGGAAGGGCCGGTCGCCGTAGCGGGCGGTGTTGTAGATCTCGCTCGGCGGGATCACCTTCGGCCCGCGGGCGACCGCGGTGGTCGAGGCGGTCGCCACGGTGAGCTTGGCGGTGGTGGAGAGGTCGCGCCACACGATCGTCGGCAGGGCCGAGGCGAGGGCGGCGGTGTTCTCGAGCACCAGGCTCACCGAGCCGGGACCGTCGAGGGTGGCAGCGGGCACCGTCGGGATCGACCACTTCACCGCGGTCGCACTCAGCGTGCGTGAGCCTGCGCTGGGCTTGGCGCTGATGAACTTCGAGCCGGTCGGGACCGTCACGTCGACGACGGCGCCGAGCACGGGCGTCGCGCCGGGGTTGGTGACCGTGATCGTCGAGGGGTAGGTCTCGCCGGGCTTGACCCAGCCGACCGAGGACACGAAGGAGTTGGTGAGGTCGAGGCCACCGGCCGCGGCCTGGAGCGGCGCGGGAGCGGCGCCGGCCTCTGCGGTGGTGTTGCCCGCGGCGTCCGTGGCGTCGAGGGCCCGCAGGCCCAGGGTCACCGCGTCACGCTGGGCGAGCCCGCGGGTGATCCCAGCGGGCACGGTGGTGCGGAAGGCACCGGCGTCGTCCGTGGTGACGTCCTGCGTGCCGAGGACGTCGCCGGTCGGCGAGGTCACGGCGAGGGTGAAGGTCGCGGGCACTCCGGCGACCGGGGCGGCGGTGGGGCCGGCCTTCCGGGCGGCGAGCACGTCGGCGGCCGAGCGGACGGTGCCGCTGACGTCGAAGGCGGTGCCGCGGCGCAACGTGCTGGAGATCGCGTCAAAGTCGACGCTCAGGGCGTTCTTGGGCACCGCGGTGTCGCTCGCCGGGGCGGCGGCCGCGGGCTGCGGGGCAGCGCCGGCGGGTGCGCCGGCGCCGAGGACGGGCAGGGTGGCCAGCGCGGTCAGGAGCGCGGTGGCCGTCGCTACCCTTCGCGGCAACGATCGAGCGGGGTGTCGAGACAACATGCAGAGGTCCTCGTGACGTCGAGAGGTGAAGGGACGGTCAGCGGGCCAACGACAGTCGAGGTGCCCGCGTTACGGGGATCATGCAATCTTCGCGGCGAGATCGACAGGTTTCGACAAATCTTGCCTTGATGTCAAAGCTTCTGAGGCAGTTCTCGGCTCGCCGAAGCAGCGCCGAGGTCCCCCTCGGCGGCAGGCGCTTGACCTTCCCCCCACGGCAGACGTCAACGTGACAGCGCCTGGTGGACAGCTCACCAGCGACGAGGACGGAGATCATGGGGCCATGTCGAACGTGACCGCTCACCTGAGCATCGGCGACTTCGCGAGGGCTACCGGCCTGAGCGCCAAGGCGCTGCGGCTCTACGACGAGATGGGTCTGCTGGTGCCGGCCGAGGTCGATGCCTTCACCGGCTACCGGCGCTATGCCCCCGCACAGCTGGATCGCGCCCGACTGGTGGCTCGGCTGCGGTTGGCGGGCATGCCGCTGGCGCGCATTCGCCTGGTGGCCGACCTGCCGCCTGACTCCGCCGCTGCCGAGCTGACGTCGTACTGGCGTCAGGTGGAGGCAGACACCGGTTCCGCCGGGCGGCTGGTCGCCGAACTCGTTCGAGAGCTCCGACGACAGGAGAGGGACATGACAGTCAACAACGAGTTCACCACCCATCCCGAGGCTGCGGTGCGCCTCGGGATCGGTGGGCGCGACACCCAGGAGGACGCCGTCCGCGTCGGCGCCGGCCTGTACGCCGTCGCCGACGGTGTGGGGGCAGTGCGCGGCGTCGCTTCGGTGGCGCTGGAGGCGCTGACCGAGCCCGTGCCGGGGGACGACGCGTTGGCGGTGCTCGACGCGGGGGTCTCCAGGGCGGCGCGGGCGATCGCCGACCACTTCCCGGATCAGGCGGAGGCGGCCACCACCCTGACCGTCGTGGTGCTCGACGGCGAACGGCTCGTCAGTGCCCATGTCGGCGACTCACGGCTGTACCTGGTGCGCGGTGGGTCGCTGACCCGTCTGACCCGCGACCACACGCTCGTGCAGACGCTGGTGGAGGAGGGCCGGCTCACCGCAGAGGAAGCACGCAACGACGAACGCCGGGTCGTGCTCAACCGCGCCGTGGCCGCCACGGCGGGCTACGCGCCCGACCTTGCGGTGCACGCCACCGAGCCCGGCGACCGGCTGGTGCTGACCACCGACGGCGTGCACGGCCGGGTCGACCCGGCTGCCCTAGCCGGCCTGTTGCTCACGGAGGCGTCGGCGGACGACGTGGCCGGGGCGGTAGTGGATGTCGTCGAGGCCGCCGGTGCGGATGACAACTACGCGGTGCTCGTGGTGGACCTGCCGTAGGCCGTGGCGCGTGTCGAGGGTCTCGTCAGTGGGCTGTACCTTGCCCTGCTCAACCTCCGTGGCGCCCCGCTCGCACCTCAACTACCGTGGGGTTCGGACGTGCCTGTGACCCCGCTGATCTCAGCGGGGTGTCGGGGCGTGGTGTTCAGGGTTCGGGTGGGTCATCGAGGGGTGTGGTGATGGGCATCCGCCCGTGGCGGCGGCCTCGGGTGACTCGGAAGCGGCGGCCGGAGGGGCTGGTCCAGTCGTAGACCCCGGGTTGGGGTGAGTCGTATTGCCAGGCGGAGAAGGTCTTGGCGCGGTGGTGCTTCCTGCACAGCAGGGAAAGATTCGAGGTGGTCGTTTGGCCACCGGCGGAGGGGTTCTGCTTGTTGAAGGGGACTCGGTGGTCGAGGTCACAGTGCTCGGCACGTCTGGTGCAGTTGGGGAACACGCAGCACTGATCGCGCAGGCGCACTTGTTCGACGAGCTTCGCCGTCGGGACGTAGGCCTGCGTGGAGATCTCTTGGTTGAGGTCGATGACGGGCTTGATGGTCACCGTGGTGCCGGCGCTCTGGCACCAGTCTCTGAGCTGTTCGATGAGGACGTCACCACCCCCGACGTTGTCGAGGCTGACGTGGCGGCTGTCGGCGTCGATGTGGGCGTAGATCACGACCCCGCGTCCACCGCTGTCACCGGCTCCGCTGGTGTCGAGGTCGAGCGTGAGCTGGGTGCGGGCCATCTCCCCGACGGCCATCGATCGCCGCGCTCCCGCGGATTCTTGGCAGCCGAGGTCGCTGAGGCTCTTGGCGCCTTGCTTGACGGCGGCTTCAAGGTCGAGGGCGTCCTCGGTCGAGAGGGTGCCGGTGACCTCGACCGTGCCGTCGGTGGGGGCGTTGCGTCCTCCGAGATGGACCTGGAAGTCACGGTCGTCGGCTGCCTTCAGCCGCCGACGCTCGGCTTCCTCTGGGTCGTACAGGTCGATCGCCTGGGCCACGGTCCTCTCGATCTGCGCGAACGAGCCCGACCGCAGGGTCGGGGCGAGCATCTGGTCGACGAACCGGGCGGCCTCGAAGCTGAGATTCAGGGTGTGCTCGCACACGGCGAACGCCTTCCACACCGGGACCTTCAAGGCCACAACTTGCTCCCAGATGCGGCGCAGGCGGTAACGGAGCTCGAGGGTATTGGCGATGTAGCGACAGCCGCCCTCGGAGGACATGCCCAGGCTTGCGGCGAGGTCGTAGGCGGCGAACTCCTCGATGAGGGGGCAGCCTCTGCCGCCGAGGATCACACCATCGATCCCGAAGGTCAGGTCGTCGACCAGGGAGTTGTCCACGCGGTGCTCCACTGCCCACGCGACCACTGCTTGCAGGGCAACGACTTCGGCGGCGGCTGCCGCCGACTTGGCGTCGATGACGGCCTGGGTGGCGGTCGCGGTGGGCGTCGTTCGCATGCCCTGATTCTACTCCAGATCACCGACATTCGACAGTGTGTTCGATCCTCGCGCGGATGGGTCGGCGCCGGCGCGCGGGCATCTCGATGCGCCGGACCCGTGACCTTGCCGCACGGGCGGCTATCCGATGGCGAGGAAAAAAGCACCGACCCGCCGCCCAGGAGGGCGACGGGTCAGTGGTCGATCAGGCTGCGGGGGAGGTCACTCCTCGCCGCGGATGAAGGCCTCGACGCGGCGGCGACCCTCGGTGTCCTCGATCTGGACCGGCGGGGACTTCATCAGGTAGGACGACGCCGAGATGATCGGGCCACCGATCTTGCGGTCCTTGGCGATCATGCAGGCGCGAACGGCGTCGATGATGATGCCGGCCGAGTTGGGGGAGTCCCAGACCTCGAGCTTGTACTCGAGGTTGAGCGGGACGTCACCGAAGGCGCGACCCTCGAGGCGCACGTAGGCCCACTTGCGGTCGTCGAGCCAGGCCACGTAGTCCGAGGGACCGATGTGGACGATGCGCGAGTCGATCTTGTCGGCGAGCTCGCCGGTGAGGTTCGACGTGACGGCCTGGGTCTTGGAGACCTTCTTCGACTCCAGACGCTCACGCTCGAGCATGTTCTTGAAGTCCATGTTGCCGCCGACGTTGAGCTGATAGGTGCGGTCGAGCGCGACGCCGCGGTCCTCGAACAGCTTCGCCATCACGCGGTGGGTGATCGTGGCACCGACCTGGCTCTTGATGTCGTCACCGACGATCGGGACGCCGGCGTCCTCGAACTTCTTGGCCCACACGGGGTCGGAGGCGATGAAGACGGGCAGGGCGTTGACGAAGCCGACGCCGGCGTCGATGGCGCACTGGGCGTAGAACTTGTCGGCCTCCTCGGAACCCACCGGGAGGTAGGACACCATGACGTCGACCTGGGCGTCCTTGAGCGCGGCGACGACGTCGACGGCCTCAGCGGCCGACTCCTCGATCGTCATGCGGTAGTACTTGCCCAGACCGTCGAGGGTGGGTCCACGCAGCACGTCGACGCCCATGGTGGGCACGTCGGTGATGGAGATCGTGTTGTTCTCGGAGGCGT
The DNA here is from genome assembly GCF_034670285.1 of Nocardioides sp. Taxonomy (GTDB): domain Bacteria; phylum Actinomycetota; class Actinomycetes; order Propionibacteriales; family Nocardioidaceae; genus Nocardioides. The sequence goes on from NZ_JAXMNS010000242.1 coordinate 5,055, forward strand.
TGATGGCCTCGGAGAGGTCCTTGCCGACCTTCTTGTCGTCGACGTCGAACGCGGCCACGAAGTCGAGGTCGCGGACGTGGTAGTCGCCGAACATGACGTGCATGAGGCCGGGCACGGTCGCCTCGGGGTCAGCGTCCTTGTAGTACTCGACGCCCTGGATGAGGGATGTCGCGCAGTTGCCGACTCCCACGATTGCTACTCGTACCGAACCCATGTGGGATCCCTTCCTTGTCACTGTGTGAGCAGTGGTTGAGTCGTGCGGTCTGGAACTGCTGGTGGTGCTGGTGCCTCAGGTCTGCGGCTGAGCAGGCGGGTTCGCCTGCTGGCTGCGCTCGGCGTTGATGAGGTCCGAGAGCCACTGGACCTCACGCTCGGCCGACTCCACTCCGTGGCGCTGGAGCTCGGCGGAGTAGCGGTCGACCTCCTGCTCGGTCATCGAGAGCTGCTGCTGGACGCGGTCGAGGCGTTCCTGCAGCCGGGTGCGACGTCCCTCGAGGACGCGCAGCCGGATCTCCATGTCGGTGCGGCCGAAGAACGCGAAACGGATGCCGAAGTTGTCGTCCTCCCACGCAGTGGGCCCGACCTCCGACATCAGCCGCTCGAACTCGGCGGTGCCGGCATCGGTGACCTGGTAGACGATGCGCGGACGACGCGAGACCGGGGCGAGCGTCGTGGACGTCTCCTCGATCAGTGCGCCGCGGAGCATCTTCTTCAGCGTCGGGTACAGCGACCCGTACGACAGGACGCGTCCCCACCCGAGCATGAGGTTGAGCCGCTTGCGCAGCTC
>NZ_JAXMNS010000243.1:0-5840 GCF_034670285.1 Nocardioides sp.
CCCGCCCCGACTCGGCGAGGGACGAGCGGGCTCAGACGTCGAGGCGGAGGGGTACGACGAGGTCGCCGACGATGAGGATGACGCCCATCACGAGCAGCACGGAGGCGACGACGTAGGCGACGGGGAGCAGCTTGGCGGCATCGACGTAGCCCGGGTCGGGACGACGGCGCAGGCGGGCGAGCCCGCGGCGACCGGCCTCCCACAGGGCACTGGCGATGTGACCACCGTCGAGCGGCAGCAGCGGGATGAAGTTGAACATCCCGATGAAGAAGTTGAAGCCGGCCACGAGCATGACCAGGAAGACCAGCTTGCTGGTGAGGTCGAGGTTGGTCGAGGACGTCACCTCGCCCGAGAGCCGGCCGCCGCCGACGATGCTGACGGGGCTGTCGATCGCCCGCTCCTCGATCCCGACGATCGCCTGACCCACGTCGTAGACCTTGGCGGGCAGCGTCACCAGGGCCTCGGCGCTGTCGACGGTCATCCCACCCATCTCGCGCAGGGTGTAGATCGGCCCGCCGGTCTCGTTGACCACGCGCGACGTCGGCGTCACGCCCAGGAAGCCGACCTGGGTGAGCGTCTCGTCGGAGGTCGACGTCGGACGCGCCTCGACCGTGGTGCTCGTGGTGCCGGTGAGCGTCTGACCGTCGCGGACGTAGGCGATCTCGGCGTTGCCGTCGTTGTTGTCGCGGATGAGCGCGCGCAGCTGCTCCCAGTCGGTGACCGCGGCGCCGTTGAAGCCGGTGATCGTGTCACCCGGAAGCAGGCCCGCTTCGGCCGCCGGCGAGGCCGGGTCGGGGGCGGAGCACTCCCGGCTCTCCTCGGTGTAGGGCAGCACGCACTGCGAGACGCTCGCGAGCACCGGCTGGCCGGCCTCGGGCACGACGTCGACGTCCTGGCCGTAGGTCGCGAAGACGCCCCAGAACAGGAAGAACGCGATCGCGATGTTGACCGAGGGTCCGCCGGCCATCACGACGACCTTCTTCCACCAGGCCATCTTGTAGAAGAGCCGCTCGGAGTCCTCCGGCTTGACGAGCTCCCACTCGGCAGCGCGGGCGTCGGAGATGAGCTGGGTGAACATGCCGGTGTTGGACTTGCGGACCTTGACGACCTGGTTGCCCGAGGCGTCGACCTCGATCTCCTCGGCCAGGTCGAGCGCGTCCGGCGGCAGCATCCCGACGATCTTGACGTAGCCACCGAGCGGGATGGCCTTGACGCCGTACTCGGTCTCGCCGACCTGCTTGCTCCACACCGTCGGCCCGAAGCCGATGAAGTACTGCGTGACCTTCCCGCCGAACTTCTTGGCAGGGATCATGTGCCCGAGCTCGTGCAACCCGATCGAGGCCAGGATGGCGACGAAGAAGGTGACGAGCCCGAGGGTGTAGAGAAGGACGGACATGTGCTCCCGATCAGGCCGGAACGAGGGTGGTGGTCATCTCACGGGCCCAGGCGTCAGCGGCAAGGACGTCGTCGACGCTCAGGGTCCCCCCCGATCGTACGTCGTGGGCCGCGAGCACGTCGCCGACTCGATCGACGATGTCGGTGAACGCCAGGCGGCCGGTCCGGAAGGCCTCGACGCACACCTCGTTGGCCGCGTTGTAGACCGCCGGCGCCGTGCCGCCCTTGAGGCCGGCCGCGCGTGCCAGGGCGACCGCGGGGAACGCCTCCTCGTCGAGGGGGAAGAACTCCCAGGTCTGCGCCTGCGTCCAGTCGACCGTCGGCGCGGCGTCCGGCACCCGGTCGGGCCAGGCGAGGCCCAGGGCGATCGGGATCATCATCGTCGGCGGACTGGCCTGGGCCAGCGTCGAGCCGTCGACGAACTCGACCATCGAGTGCACCACGCTCGTCGGGTGCACCACGACCTCGATGCGGTCGAAGGGGATGCCGAAGAGCAGGTGCGCCTCGATCACCTCCAGCCCCTTGTTGACCAGGGTCGCGGAGTTGATGGTGATGACCGGTCCCATGTCCCAGGTCGGGTGCGCCATCGCCTGCTGGGGCGTCACCTCGGCCAGCTCGGCCCGGGTGCGGCCGCGGAACGGGCCACCGCTGGCCGTGAGCACGAGGCGTCGTACTTCTGCGTCCGTGCCGGCGCGCAGGCACTGGGCGAGGGCGCTGTGCTCGGAGTCGACGGGCACGATCTGGCCGGGCGCCGCGCGGTCGAGCACCAGCGGGCCGCCCATGATCAGCGACTCCTTGTTGGCGAGCGCGAGCGTGTTGCCGGCGTCGAGGGCCGCGAGGGTGGGGCGCAGCCCGACCGCGCCGGTGACGCCGTTGAGGACGACGTCGCACGGGTGCGCGGCGGCCTCGACCGACGCCTCCTCCCCCAGCCCGGAGATCGCCGGGGCGAACTCCTCGACCTGCTGGGCGAAGAGCTCGGGCTGGGAGCCACCGGCGGTGAGCCCGACCACCCGGAACCTCTCGGGGTGGGCCCGCACCAGATCGAGCGCCTGGGTGCCGATGGAGCCGGTCGAGCCGAGCACGACGACGTCGCGGCGCTCCGGAGTGGCCGTGCTCCGGGTGGGGGCGTTGTCGGTGGAAGTCACCGCAGAAGTGTCGCAGGGTCAGGTGCCGTTCCGGCGGTTCGTCCCCGCACCGGGGCCGCAGGGTCCATCCTGAGTCATGCGACGTTCTGCGGCGTCCCTGACCATCACCCTCCTGACCTCCGTGCTCCTGGCACCGGTGGGGTCGGTCACCGCCACGGCATCCGAACCGGCCCAGCGCAGCCGGACGTGCTCCTCCGGCTACGTGTCACTCACCTTCGACGACGGCCCCTCGGCCTCGGTCACCCCGGACCTGGTGCGGATCCTCGAGCGCCACCGGGTGCCGGCGACGTTCTTCATGGTGGGTGAGCGCGTGGCTGCCGCACCGCGGACCGCCCGACTCGTGGCGCGCTCCGGCCACCTCATCGCCAACCACAGCTATGCGCACGCCGACATGACCACCCAGAGCCAGGACCAGGCCGTGCGGACGCTGCGCGACACCGCCGCCGCCCTGCGCGCCGCCGGCACCCGACCGACCAACCTGATGCGGCCGCCGTACGGCGCGATGGACGACGACGTACGACGGGCGGCGCAGCGCGTCGGGCTGGTGCCGGTGCTGTGGGACGTCGATCCGCGGGACTACGCCGGCGGCTCCGGGAGCGAGATCGCTGCCCGGATCCTCGCCGGGCTCCGCCCTGGCCGCAGCAACGTCGTGCTCCAGCACGACGGCGTCGCCAACTCACCGGCGTCGGTGGCCGCGGTGCCGCTCGTCATCAAGCAGGCCCGGAAGCGCGGCTACTGCTTCACCGCCCTGGACGAGCGCGGGCTGCCCGGGATGCCCACCCCGACGGTGTCGCTCGCGCTGCTGCGCGACCGGGTGCCGGAGGGTCAGCGGGTGCGCTGGAGGCTCACGCTCGACAAGCCCACGGCGCGACGTACCTCGGTCGCGGTGCGGCTCCGCAGCCGGCGGACCGGGCAGGTGCTCGCCACCGTGCCCGCCGGCTTCGCCGCCGGCCGCACGAGCGCCTCGGGGTCCTTCGTCGTCCCCAGCGACGGGATCGACGAGACCACGGAGAAGTGGGACCTGGCCATGGTCGACCCGGTGGGCCTGCGGCGCGCGCCGTCCGGTGGCGCCGGCCTGTCCCCCACCGTGGCGATCCTGGACCGCGACCCGGCCCCCCGACTGAACGGGGTCGACCGGAGTGTCGACGAACCGGCCGAGGAAGCCACCACCATCACGGTGCGTCTGCGTCTCGACCAGGTCTCCGCGCGCCGGATCCGCGCCGTCGTGCGCAGCCGCCACGGGACCACCGACAAGCGTGACCTCCTGCCTGTGCGCACGCCGGTGGTCCTCGCCCCCGGACAGCGCTCGGTCCGGGTCGAGGTCACCTTGCGCCCGCACACCGACGACCCGGACGAGGTCGGTGGCGCGGTCGAGGCCGAGGAGCACTTCACGCTGGTGCTCGCCTCGAGGCAGCACGTGAGACGAGGGGTCCCTGCCACGGTCACGATCCGCCCGCACGTGCTCGACGTCCCCGACCCAGAGCCGACGCCGACGCCCACACCTGCGCCGACGCCGACGCCGACGCCGACGCCTGCCCCGGAGGCTCCGCGCCGGTCGTGAGTCGTCAGCGCAACCCGTTGGCCTTCGTGCGGGCCGGCGGGCGACGCTGCTCGAGCCAGACCCGGAAGAACCGATCGAGGTCCCGGTCGCTCTTCGACTCCGCGAGCCGCTGGAACGCGCCCACCGTGCCGTTGCCGTATCGGCGCTCGCGCACCCAGGTGCGCAGCACCGACCAGAAGACGCGGTCGCCGATGAGCTGGCGCAACGCCTGGAGGGTCAGCGCCCCGCGGTCGTAGACCGACTGGTGGAAGATGTCGCGCGGTCCCGGGTCGGTCAGGTCGACCCCCCACACGTGAGCGTCGTGACGCAGGAAGTCGTAGTCGTTGCGCAGCTGGCGTCGCGCGGAGTGCCCGCCGTGCTTCTCGGCGTACGCGCCCTCCATGAAGGTCGCGAAGCCCTCGTTGAGCCAGATGTCGCGCCAGCGGCTCACGGAGACGGAGTCGCCGAACCACTGGTGGGCAAGCTCGTGGACCACGGTCGGTCGGTGCGTGGAGCTCCAGCCGGAGTAGGTCGGGCGGGTCTGGTTCTCGAGCGCGAACCCGACGTCGAGTGACGTCGCCAGGCCGCCTGTCGACTCGAAGGGGTAGCGACCGAGACGTTTCTCGAGCCAGGACGTGATCGCGCCGCTGCGGCGCAGCGACCTCATGGAAGCCTTGCGCTCCGAGCGCCTCAGCTCGCGCGAGACCGCGACGTAGGAGGGCAGACCGTCACGGACGCTCTCGTGGATGTCGTAGCGACCGAGCGCGAAGAAGGCGAGGTAGGACGCCATCGGATGGGTGGCGCGCCAGTGGGTCGTGGCCAGTGCCCCGTCGACCGCCCGGTCGACGAGCAGCCCGTTGGAGACGACCTGGTGGGTGGCCGGACCGGTGATCGTGACGTCGAAGGTCGCCTTGTCGGTCGGGTGGTCGTTGGCCGGGAACCACCAGGTCGCCATGTGCGGCTCGTTCATCGTCACGACCTCCGCGTCGGACGCCGCCCAGTTGCTCTCGCCCGCGTAGGTCAGGGCGCCCGGCACCCCTGTGTAGACCACTTCGACGGTGAGCTGGGCCTCGTCGGGCACCACAGCGCTGGGCACGATCCTCAGCTCGTGCTTGTGGGGCCGCGTGAACTCGGCCGGCTCGCCGTCGACCGTCACTGCCGAGACCGGCAGGAGGAAGTCGAGGTGAAAGCTCGAGAGCCGCTGAGTCGCGGTGATCGTCAGGACCGTGCGACCGGTGAGGCGGCCGGTGTCGAAGTCGTAGGCGTCGTGGACGTCGTAGTGCTGGACGTCGATGCCACCGTTGCCGTCGAGCGGCCAGTAGCGGTCGCCGATGCCGTCGGCGCCGGGTCGAGCCGAATCCTCGGCCGCCGACGCCTGCGGACCAGCCTCGACGGGCGCGGTCGGCCCGGCACTCGCGACGCCGGGCGCCATCAGGGTGGCGACCAGGGTCGCCCCGGTGGCGAGTCGGGCGCGGGCGCCACGGGGAAGCAGGTTCATGGCCGGAGTGTAGGTGTCGGCGCCGACGGCGTGCGGCGTTGTGCTTGGCTCGAGGAGATGACCGACCTGATCTGGTACGCCGCCTACGGCACCAACCTCGACCGCGACCGTCTCGGCTGCTACCTGCAGGGAGGCACGCCACCGGGAGGGGCCAGGGCCACCCCGGGGGCCCGCGACCCTCGACCGCCCCGTGACGACCGTGCGGTCCACCTGCCCGGCTCGGTCTACTTCGCCTGGGAGTCCACCACTTGGGGCGGCGGGG
>NZ_JAXMNS010000244.1:0-5838 GCF_034670285.1 Nocardioides sp.
GACCGACGCCACCACGACGTTCCGGCCCCGCCGCTCGGTCCTCTACATGCCCAGCTCGAACGCCAAGGTGCTCGAGAAGGCCAAGACGCTGGAGTGCGACGGCGTCATCTTCGACCTCGAGGACGCCGTCGCGCCCGACGCCAAGCCGTCGGCGCGTGAGGCCGCCTGCGCGGCCGTGGCCAGCGGCGAGTACGGCAACCGCGAGCTGACCATCCGCGTCAACGGCCTCGGCACCGAGTGGCACGACGCCGACCTCGCTGCCGCAGCCGCAGCCGGCCCCGACGGCATCGTCGTCCCGAAGGTCAACTCCGCCGACGAGGTGCGCCAGCTCGTCGCCGCGATGGAGGCCGCCGGAGCGCCCGAGCACACCAAGCTCTGGGCGATGGTCGAGACGCCCGAGGCGATCTTCAACGTGCGCGAGCTCGCCGCTGCCTCCGACCGGCTCGCCGTCCTCGTGATGGGCACCAACGACCTGGTCAAGGAGCTGTATGCCGAGCACGTGCCCGGACGCGCCCCGCTGATGACCTCGCTGTCGCTCTCGCTCCTGGCCGCCCGCGCCGCCGGTGTCGCGATCCTCGACGGCGTCTACAACGACGTGAAGAACGCCGAAGGCTTCCTCGCCGAGTGCGAGCAGGGCCGCCAGATGGGCTTCGACGGCAAGACCCTCATCCACCCCGGCCAGGTCGGCCCTGCCAACGAGCAGTTCGCGCCGTCCGAGGCCGCCATCGCCGATGCCCGCGGGATCCTCGAGGCCTGGGAGGCCGGCAAGGGCTCTGGTGTCGTGACCTACAACAACAAGATGGTCGAGAACCTCCACGTCGAGTCGGCCGAGCGCACCCTGGCGATCGCCGACGCGATCGCTGCTCTCTGACCGTTCGCGAGCCGGCCCGCCGCATGGCGGCGCCTGTGGAGGACGAGCGCGTGAACCGCGACTCCGAGGCACTCTGGTCGGATGCTGTTGCCGACCTCGGAAGTGGGGCACCATGGAAGCCGTGACCACCTTGCCGCGCACCGGGATGACCAGGGACGACCTGGCCGCCCTCGTGCCGGAGGAACCCGATGACGGTCACCGCTACGAGCTCATCGACGGGACGCTCATCGTGACTCCGGCGCCGGGGTTCCGTCACCAGGTCGCCTCGGTCCAGCTGACCGTCCTGCTGCATCAGGCCTGCCCGTCGGAGCTCGCCGTCCTCACGGCCCCCTTCGCCGTCGGGCTCGGCGTCGACACCGAGGTCCAGCCCGACCTGCTGGTGGCGTCGCGAGACGCCTTCACCGACAAGGACCTGCCAGGCGCGCCGCTCCTCGCGGTCGAGATCCTCTCGCCCAGCACCCGCCTCATCGACCTGAACCTCAAGAAGGCCCGCTACGAGGAAGCCGGGTGCGCGTCCTACTGGGTCGTCGACCCCCTCGAGCTGCGCCTGCTCGCCTGGGAGCTGCGCGACGGCACGTACGTCCAGGTCGCCGACGTCGGCGAGGACGAGGCCTGGTCTGCCGTCCTTCCTTTCCCGGTCACCATCACGCCCTCGACGCTGGCCTGACCGGAACATCCGTTCCACCTGGGTTGAACGAGATCCCGACTAGTGGCCGGCGCCCTCGGCAGCCAGCGCCCCTCCGGTCCAGCGTTCGTCGCCGCTGACGCTAGCCGCGGTCGTCGAGCTCGGCGACGAGCTTGGTGGCCGCCGTACGACGGTAGGAGGCGTCGATCAGCTCGGCCACCTCGTCCCAGCCGCCGGCGGCGACATCGGGCAGGTCGATCCCCAGCCACCCGGACCCGCCGATGTAGGCCGGCACGAAGACCCGGGGGTCGTCGAGCAGGGCATCGTGCTCGTCGGTCTCGAGCAGCACCATGATGCTCTGCTCGTGCTGGACGTACTCGCCGTCGACCTTCACCGAGCCGCCGTAGTAGGCGAAGACCTTGCCGCGCGGCTGGGTCCAGAAGGCCGGTCGACCGTGAGAGACCTTCATCGCAGCGGCAGGGAGCGCCAGGGCGAGCTCACGCACGCGGACCAGCGCCGGGTCGTCGTCCTCGAACATCTGGGGGTGGGCCATCACTCGATCGTAGGGCGATCGTGTCGCCTGCGGAGAGAGCGAGCACCGAGGGGCGCCGGCCCGGCAGCATCGCGCTCCTGCTGTTGCCGACGTCGAATGCGAGGCACCATGGAACCCATGAGCACGCTGTCCAGGTCACCGCACCGACCGGGTCTCACCCGAGCCGCGCTGGAGCACAGCCCTGATGACGGCTACCGCTACGAGCTCATCGACGGAGCTCTGTTCGTGACGCCGGCCCCGGGCTACCGGCACCAGCGGATCGTGATGCTGCTGGGCTCGCTGCTGGACAGTCAGTGCCCACCTGACCTCCCGAGGGCCCGACGCTCGTCGTGCTCGACCTCGTCGACGGCGTCTACGTCACGACTGCCACCCTCGGGCCGGCCGACACCTGGGGGGCGGCGGCACCCTTCGCCGTGACGCTCCGCCCCGGAAACCTCATCGACTAGGCGTCGTCGCGCTGCCACGATCAGGCGATGCACCTGATCGTCCTCTTCGGGCCCCAAGCCGTCGGCAAGATGAGCGTCGGTCGCGAGATCGCGCGCCTGACGCCCTACCGGCTCTTCCACAACCACGCGACCATCGAGCCGTTGCTCGAGGTGTTCGACTGGGACTCACCGGCCTTCCAGACCCTCAAGCTCGAGTTCCGCCGTCGGGTGATCGAGGAGGCGGTCGCGAGCGACCTGCCGGGACTGGTCTTCACCATCGTCTGGGCTCTCGACCTCGCCGAGGACAAGGCCTACGTCGAGCACCTCGTCGCACCCGTGCTCGACGCCGGCGGCCGCGTCGACTTCGTCGAGCTGTATGCCGATGAGGGGACGCGGCTGAGCCGTGAGGGCACCCCCGAGCGACTGGCCGCGAAGCCGTCCAAGCGCGACACCGCCTGGGCGCGTGCCGACCTCGTCGACTCGGGGCGGCGTCATGCGCTCAGCACGTCGGAGTGTCAGCCGTTCCCGCTCGACGGCCCGCACTACCGCGTCGACAACGGCGATCTCACTGCGGCCGGGGCGGCCGAGCGCGTCGTCGACCTGCTCGCCCTCCCCCGCAGGTAGGTCGCCACCGTCTGGCAGGCTCGGGCCATGAGCTCGACCCTGGGATGCATCGGACTGTCCGTCGACGACACCGAGAGCCTCGACGCGCTCGTCGGTCGTCTCCTGCCGGACGCCGCGGTCGTCGCCCGCTCCGGAGAGCTCCAGGCACGCCGGTGGGTCGATGCGAGCGGTGCGTCGCTCACGATGACCGTGCGCCAGAGCGGCGACGACGAGGGCGTGCTCGTCGACATCGTCCCGTCGTACGTCGCGCCGACCGGTGGCGGCGCGGGTCACGACGGCGTACGCCTCGGCTCGTTGAGCGGCTACGGCGACGTCCTGGCCGCCGACCTCGTCGACGATGCCGGCACCCGCGTCCTGCGGGTCGCCTGCGACCTCGCGCAGAGCATCGTGACCGAGGTCAGCGACCCCCGACCGGCCCACCTCACGGCGCTCGGGCTCGACCTCACCGTGCACGCCGACGCCGCCGCCTTCGCTGCCTCGGACGAGAGCGTCATCAGCACCCCCGGCCCCGGACAGACGCCGCTGCGGTTCGCCACCGAGTCGTTGCTCGCCTACGGGCTCTCGGAGGACGCCGCGAAGGCGCAGCCGACGGCGTTCGTGTCGGGCACCGTGCTGTCGGTGTCGAGCCAGACCAACGCCGAGACCGGCCAGGGCTTCCACACCGCGCGACTGCTCACCTCGGCCGGTCACGTCACCGCCTGCCTCGCCGCCGGCGACCACCCCGACCCGCCGCGCCTGGGCAACGTGCTCTCCGGCGTCTGCTACCTCGTGCTGGACGTCCCGGACCTCTGAAGGTCCCGGCGAGGACACCGGCAGCGACAGCGGGTCAGCACCACAGGTCGCGGATGAACTCGACCTCTGTGGCCGCCTGCGCGTAGCCGGCGTGCGCCGACGGCGCCCGGGCCCCGGGGTCGAGGACGTTCTTGCCGATCGCGTCCAGCGACCCGTTGTCGGGCGAGATCACGAGGTGGTCGACGCCGAGCTCGGCGAGCTGCTGGCCGGCCGTGCGCAACGGGCCGGCCGACCGGTCCGAGGGCGTGAGGGCGACCACGCGCGTGCAGTCGCCGACCAGGTCGGCGTTCGAGCCCGAGCGCACGCCGCCGTCGACGTAGAGCGCGCCGTCGATCGGGATGGGTGGGTAGACGCACGGCACGGCGCAGCTGGCGTTGACCGCGTCGCGCAGGCTCACCTCAGGGCGTTCGGACTGCGGGCCGAAGGTGACGAGCTCGCCGGTCGCGACGTCCACTGCGGTGACGACCAGGTCGCGGTCGGCCCACGTGAGTCCACCGATGCGCTTGTCGACCTGGGCGTAGCGCTCCTCGATCGACGGCGTACGGCCGCGGGCGGTGCGGCGGACCGCCTTGGCCCCGAGCACCCGGCCGAACCGTGTCCGGTCGCCGCGCGCCCGCAGGAGCGACACCACGAACGCCGCCATCGTGCCGACCCCCAACGAGGCGACGTCCACGTCGCCGTCGCCGAGCACGGCCGGCGGCAGCAGCTGGCGCCGAAAGAGCTCCTCGAGCCCGATGTCGCTGGTGATCGGGGCACCGACGATCGAGCCGGCCGACGTACCGACGATGCGGTCGGCGGCGCTCAGGTCGACGCCGTGCTCGGCAAGGCCGTAGAGCAGCCCGGTCTCCCAGGCGATGCCGGTGATCCCGCCGCCACCGAGCACGAGCCCCCGCCGGCCGGCGTCCTGCTTCTCCGGCTCAGTCATCGTCGCGCTTCAGCTTCTCGTCGAGCCACAGCTTCATGCTGCCCGCGAAGCCGGCCACGTCGTGGACCAGCTTGCCCAGCGCGTCCTGGCTCTGCTCGAACGCGGTCGAGTAGCTGCTCGCCGCCTCCCGGGCTGCGTCGCTGACCTTGGCCTCGTCGTCGGTGTCGCGTCGCGGATAGCTGCCCGCGACGTAGGAGGCGTACTCGCCGGAGTCGACCCAGCGGCGCAGCTCGGCGGCCCGTACGACGGCGAACGGGTGGGTCTGGTTCTCGACCAGCAGCAGCTTGAGCACCGAGTCGCGCAGGTCGGCGGCGTCGAGGTACTCCTGGCCCTGGGCGAAGAACGCGGTGGTGTCGAGGTCGTCGAGATGGCCGCCGCTGGCCAGCTGCATGTGCACCTTGAACGCCGTCGCCGGGTCCTGGGTGGCCAGGAGCCCCGCCCGGTCGGCCGAGAGCTCGGCCTTGCGCGACCACTCGTGGAGCGCCGCGACGATCGCGCGGACCCCGAGAGCACCGAGCGGGATCGAGCCGAGCACCCCGGTCATCGTAAGGAGCCGGCGCAGCAAGGTCTGGTAGACCGCGTGGCCACTGAGCGCGTGACCGAGCTCGTGGGCCAGCACGAAGCGCAGCTCCTCCTCGTCGAGGAGGTCGACCAGCGCGGAGTTGAGGATGATGATCGGCTGGTTCATCCCGATCGTGACCGCGTTGAGCGTCGGGTTCGCCGAGACGTAGAGCTCGGGGATCTCCTCGGTGTCGAGCACCCGGGCGACGTCCTTGAGCAAGAAGTGCAGCCGGGCGAACTGGCGCTCGTCGACGCGCACCGAGGAGCCGAGGTAGACCAGCCGCACCGCACGTTCGTTGACGAGGCCCGACATCGCCTTGAGCACCGTGTCGAAGCCCTTCAGCTTGCGCAGCGCCACGAGCGCTCCGCGATCGGCCGGGTGCTCCCAGGCACGCGAGCTGATGTCGGTCAGGATCGCCCGGGAGCGGGCCGGCTGCGGAGTCACGCGCCCCACTCTTACAC
>NZ_JAXMNS010000245.1:0-5815 GCF_034670285.1 Nocardioides sp.
GACTCGGGGTGCGGTCCTGATCGTCCTCTGAGGCCATGGGGTCAGTCTCCCACGCCGCACAACGAGAAACCCCCGCTCGCACGAAGCGGAGCGGGGGTTGCCCACCCGGGGAGACCCCGGGGTTTGAGTGTCGGGCTGACAGGATTTGAACCTGCGGCCTCGTCGTCCCGAACGACGCGCGCTACCAAGCTGCGCCACAGCCCGAAAAGGGCCGACCGTGGTCGGCTCACTCGCTGGCGAGCATACCGGAGCCGTTCGGGCCCCTCCCAATCGGTGTCGCCCCCTCGGTGTCTACGAGCCGGGTGTCTGGGCCTGGCGCGGCACCAGTGTGAGCAGCGTGGCTTCAGGTCGGCAGGCGATCCGCACTCGCACGTAGGGGTTGGTGCCGAGTCCGGCCGAGACGTGCAACCAGGCCGAGCCCGGGTCGCCGGGGCGGGAGTCGGCGGGGTGCCGGTGCAGCCCGCGGGCGCGTGCGGGCTCGAGGTCGCAGTTGGTCGCCAGGGCCCGGCCGCCGGGCAGGCAGACCTGGCCGCCGTGGGTGTGCCCGGCCAGGACGGCGTCGTAGCCGTCGGCGGCGTACTGGTCGAGCACCCGCAGGTAGGGCGCGTGCGCGAGCCCGAGTCGTACGTCGGCGTCGGGGTCGGCCGGACCGGCGACGAGGTCGAGCCGGTCGTAGGTCAGGTGCGGGTCGTCGACGCCGGCGAAGGAGAACCGCACGTCGCGCACGGTGATCGTGTCGCGGCGGTTGGTGAGGTCGCGCCAGCCGGCCTGCCCGAAGCGGCTGCTGAGCTCGCGCCACGGCAGCTCGGGCGAGGCGGTGTGCCGGGTGCCGTTGTCGGGCAGCAGGTAGCGCAAGGGATTGCGCATCGTCGGCTCGAAGTAGTCGTTGGAGCCGTGGACGAAGACGCCCGGCACGTCGAGGAGCGGGCCGAGGGCGTCGCACACCGCCGGCACGGCCTCGCGGTGCGCCAGGTTGTCGCCGGTGTCGACGACCAGGTCGGGCGCGAGCGTGGCGAGCTCGCGGATCCAGGCGAGCTTGCGGGTCTGGGCGGGGGTGACGTGCAGGTCGCTGAAGTGCAGGACCTTCAGCGGACGCGCCCCGACGGGTAGCACGGGCAGGTCGACGCGACGCAGCGTGTAGCGGCGGGCCTCGCAGAGGCCGTAGCCCGTGAGCGCCGCGCCGCCCACGACAGCGGCCCCGGCCGCGGCGGCGACAAAGCGTGCAGGACTCATGCCGCCAGGCTGTCACAATGGCGCACATGAGCACCCTCAAGGACCGACTGCGCGCTGACCTGACGACCTCGATGAAGGCCCGCGACGAGATGCGCTCGGGCACGCTGCGCATGGTGCTCAGCGCCATCACCAACGCCGAGGTCGCCGGCAAGCAGGCTCGCGAGCTCACCGACGACGACGTGATCGGCGTGCTCACCAGCGAGGCCAAGAAGCGTCGCGAGGCTGCCACCGCCTTCGAGGACGGCGGCCGCCTCGAGAGCGCGGCCAAGGAGGTCGCCGAGGCCGCGATCATCGCCGACTACCTGCCCGAGCAGCTGAGCGACGACGACGTCGCCGCCATCGTCACCGCCGCAGTGGCTCAGGCCGGTGCTGCGGGCGAGGGCATGAAGGCGATGGGCAAGGTCATGGGTCTCGTCCAGCCCCAGGTCAAGGGCCGGGCCGACGGCGGAGCGGTCGCCGCGGAGGTACGCCGCCAGCTGGGCTGAGCGGGCTCAGCCGCGCCCGTTGTTGCCGTTGTTCCCGTTGTTGGACGGCGCGGGTGCCGGTGAGGACGACGGCGACGGGGCGGGCGCGCGAGCCACCTCTTCACCGGCACCGACGATCGTCGAGGGGTAGACGAAGGGCACGTTCTCGAGTCGGTCGTCGGAGACCTTCATCGCGTTGCCCCAGATCGGTGCGGCGTCTCCGGAGCCGGAGGCCCCGAAGATCGTGCTGCCGCCGACCGAGACCCCCTCGAGCGAGATCGGCGTGCCGAACTCGTTGGCCCCGGCGATCATCGCAGCGGCAGCCATGTTGGGCGTGTAGCCGACGAACCACACCGACTTGCCGCTGCTGGTCGTACCGGTCTTGCCCGCTGCGGGCTGGTCGAGGGCCTGGGCGCTGGCGAAACCACCCTCGATGACGCCGCGCAGGACGTCGCTGACGGCATCGGCCGTGCTCTGCTGCATGACCTGCTCGCACTGCTTGGGGTAGGTCTTCAGCACGTTGCCACCCGCGTCGGCGATCTGGGTCACCGGGCGCGACTCGCAGTGCAGGCCGCGGGCCGCGAACGTGGCGTAGGCCTCGGCCATCTCGAGCGGGCTGACGTCGGCCACACCGAGGGTGAAGGTCGGGACGAGCTCGGGCTGGCCACGCTTGCCCTTCGGGTCGGTGAGCTGCACGCCCATCGCCTTGGCGAGCTGGAAGGGCTTGCAGACCCCGGTGTCGCGCTCGAGCTGCATGTAGAAGGTGTTCACCGACTCACGCGTGCCGGAGTACAGGTTCTTGAAGCCGCTGGTCGTGGAGTTGCCGATGTCGAACGGACCGACGAACGACGGCTCGCCGGGACAGTTGGCGAAGTCGGCGCTGTCGAAGGTCATCGAGGGCGGCGAGTTGTAGGTGCGGTTGAGCGGGATGCCCTGCTCGAGAGCGGAGGCGAGGACGAACGGCTTGAACGTCGAGCCGGCCTGGAAGCCGTTGGAGTCGCCGTACTGGCTCGGGACGATGTAGTTCAAGAAGGTGAAGCCGTCCTTCTTGTTGCGGCCCATCGGGCGCGACTGCGCGATCGCGCGTACCTCGCCGGTGCCGGGCTCGACCATCGCGAGGGCGCCGATCGCCCGGTCGTTGCGGAAGACCCGGGCCGCGACCGAGGCGTCGGCCGCACGCTGGTCGACCAGGTCGACCGTGGTCTTGATCGTCAGGCCGCCCGAGAGCAGCAGACGGTTGCGCTCCTCGAGGTCGGCACCGAGGGACTTGTCGGCGCGGAGGTACTCCAGCACGTAGGCGCAGAAGAATGGCGCCGCGCTGTTGACGCACCCGTTGTTGTTGGGCTGGACGTCGAGCCCTAGGCCGCGGTCCTTGACCTGGTCGGCCTTCTTCTGGCTGATCACGTTGAGCTCGGCCATCTTGTTGAGCACGACGTTGCGGCGCACGATCGCCCGGTCGGGGTAGTCGGTCGGGTCGAACGCGCTCGGGTTCTGCACCAGTCCGGCGAGGATGGCCGACTGGTTGAGGTTGAGCTTCTTGGCGTTGACGTTGAAGTAGTGCTTCGCCGCTGCCTGGACGCCGTATGCGCCGTCGCCGAAGTAGACGATGTTGAGGTAGCGCTCGAGGATCCAGTCCTTGGAGTGGCGGTTCTCCAGGGCGATCGCGTAGCGCAGCTCCTTGAGCTTGCGGGCGTAGGTGTCGTCGGTGGCCGCGGCGAGCTGCTCGGGGTCGTCACCGGCCTGCTGCAGCAGGGTCTGCTTGACCAGCTGCTGGCTCAACGTCGAGCCACCCTGGACGACCCCGCTCGCGGCGGCGTTGGTGAAGAAGGCGCGCATGGTGCCCTTGAAGTCGAGGGCGCCGTGCTCGTAGAAGCGGTAGTCCTCGATCGAGACGAGCGCCTTGACCATCCGTCGGTTGATCTGGTTGAGCGAGACGTTCACGCGGTTCTCGTCGAAGATCGAGGCGATCGTGTTGCCGTCCTTGTCGACGATCGTCGTCTTCTGGGCGAGCTCCTCGGTCTCGAGCTCCTGCGGCAGGTTGTCGATGCTGTCGGCCGTGGTGCTCGCCGCGAAGCCGAGCACGCCGGCGAACGGGATCGCCAGGCCGGCCACGACGACTCCGAGGATCGCCGAGACCACCACCATCACACCGAGGTGGGACAGGACCGTGGTGGCGTGCGGGCGCTCGTCAAGGGGTCGGGACACGCCCTTCAATGTACGTGAGACGTGGGCGTAGAGCCGATTTCGACGCCCCGCGAGCAGGGGCGCCGCCTGCGGCCCCACCGATGCGTGACCCGGTCGGTCTAGTCATTTGTGACTAGGAAAGTTGGGTCGAATGAGTCTGTTGCAAAGTCCGTGAAGTCTTTACCTTTTTCTCAAGGGAAACTTCCGACGCCAGTGCCGCGAAGGTGCTAGGCCCGATCGGACCGATGTGGGGACATCAACTATGTCTATGTGGGTAGAGGACTGGGCGCCACGCGCCGCATGCAAGGCCGAGAAGCCCGACGAGCTCTTCGTCCGTGGCGCCGAGCAGAACAAGGCCAAGCAGCTGTGCTCCGGCTGTCCCGTCCGCACCGAGTGCCTCGCCGAAGCCCTCGACAACCAGATCGAGTGGGGTGTCTGGGGTGGCATGACCGAGCGTGAGCGCCGTGCGCTGCTCCGTCGTCGTCCGGCCGCCTCGTGGCGCACCGTGCTGATGAACGCCAAGAAGGACTCCACCTCGGAGGCCGCCGCGTCGCCCTCGACCCCGAAGGTCACCGTCTGACGGACCCCCGGGTCAGTCCCGGTCGGAGAGCGACAGCAGCTCACCGATCCGGCGCAGGCCGTCGAGGTCGTGCACGTCCGTCGGCAGCGCCGGCACCAAGGTCGTGGCCACCTGCGGGTGGGCACGCGCGAAGCGCTTGCGCAGAGCACGCTCGCGCTCGACCAGCCGGGTCTGGTCGGCGTGCAGTCGCAGCAGCCCGGCGGTGAGCGACGAGGAGTCGTGGGCTCGGAGCCGGTCGGCTGCTGCCATCGCCTCGTCCGCCGAGAGCTCGCCCTCGGGCACCGGGCTCGACCGGTTGATCACCAGACCGGCCAGCGGCATCCGGTCCTCGCTGAGCCGCTCGACGAAGTACGCCGCCTCGCGCAGCGCGTCCGGCTCGGGTGAGGCCACGACGATGAAGGCCGTGCCGTCGGCCTGGAGCAGCGCGTGGGTCCGCGCGGCCCGCTGACGGAAGCCGCCGAAGACCGTGTCGATCGCGGTCACGAAGGTCTGCAGGTCGCGCAGCACCTGGGCGCCCAGGATCCGGGTGAGCGCATTGGTGACGAGTCCGAAGCCGGCGCTCAGCAGGCGGGCCGGCCCCTTCGCGGGAGCGAGCATGAGCTTGATGAACCGGCCGTCGAGGAAGCGCGAGAGCCGCTCCGGTGCGTCGAGGAAGTCCAGGGCCGAGCGTGACGGTGGGGTGTCGACGACGATGAGGTCGTAGGTGCCGTCGCGTTGCGCATCCGCGCGGATCTGGCCCAGCTTCTCCATCGCCATGTACTCCTGCGTGCCCGCGAACGAGCTCGACAGGGTGATGTAGAAGGGGTTCTCGAGGATCGCCTTCGCCTTCTCGGGAGTGGCCTGCGCCTCGACGACCTCGTCGAAGGTCCGCTTCATGTCGAGCATCATCGCGTCCAGCGAGCCACCGGCGGTCGCGTCGACGTCGGTGACCGGTCGCGGCGTGTTGTCGAGGGCCTCGATGCCCATCGCCTGGGCCAGGCGGCGTGCCGGGTCGATCGTCAGCACCACCACACGACGTCCCCGCTCGGCTGCTCGCAGCGCGAGGGCGGCCGACGTCGTGGTCTTGCCGACGCCGCCGGAGCCGCAGCACACGATGATCCCGACGTTGCGGTCGTCGATCAGGGCGTCGAGGTCGAGGGGGTCGGCGGCGGGGCCGCTCGGGCCGACCCGGGTGGTGCGCGTGGCTGCCATGTCAGGCCATCCCCTGCTCGCGAAGGTGTCCGGCCAGCTCGTAGAGCGCGCCGAGGTCGACGCCGGTCGGCAGTCGCGGCAGCTCGTACGTCGGCACGCCGAGGTCGGCGACCAGGGCGCGCTGCGCGGTCTCGAGCGCGCGCCGCTCGGCGTGGTCGCGGCC
>NZ_JAXMNS010000246.1:0-5730 GCF_034670285.1 Nocardioides sp.
CACTCCCTGAGAACGTCAGGAATCCCCGGAGATCCGGGGATTCCTCCGCCCAGAGGCGCCAGAGAAAGCACGAAGCCCGGACCCTCACACTGAGGATCAGGGCTTGAAGACGTCTTGCGACATCACGTGGCGGTGGCGGTGGGATTTGAACCCACGGTGGGTTTGACCCCACACAACATTTCGAGTGTTGCACCTTCGGCCGCTCGGACACGCCACCGCCGGGAAGGTTACCGGAGGTGGGGCGAGGTACTGAAATCAGCCCCACCGCGTCGGCTCGATGCCACCCTCGGGCCCTCAGGTCGTACGGCGTCGCTCGTCGAAGAAGTCGTCGAGGAGCGCCGTGGCCTCGTCGGCCAGCACGCCCGAGACCACCTCGGGGCGGTGGTTGAGCCGACGGTCGCGGACGACGTCCCACAGCGACCCGACAGCGCCGGCCTTGTCGTCGTGCGCGGCGAAGACGACCCGCGCGACACGGGAGAGCACGGCCGCGCCGGCGCACATCGTGCAGGGCTCGAGGGTGACCACGAGGGTGCAGCCCTCAAGGCGCCACTCGCCCCGGTGCCGGGCGGCCTCGCGCAGGGCGACCACCTCGGCGTGCCCGGTCGGGTCGTGCTCGGCCTCGCGCACGTTGCGGCCCCGACCGATCACCGCGCCGTCCGGGTCGAGGACGACGGCCCCGATCGGGACGTCGTCGGTCGCGAGGGCGGCGCGCGCCTCGTCGAGGGCCAAGCGCATCGGCGCGGCCCAGCGGTGCTGGAGGCTCACGCGGAGGTGGGGCCGATCGCGTCGTCGAAGAGCTCGCCGAAGCCGAGTCGGCGGGCGACGTCGGAGAGCTGCTCGTCGGGATAGAGGTCAGCGTCCTCGTCGAGCAGGACCGCGAGGTCCATCGCGTGGACGCCGAGGTCGCCGATGTGGTCGAGGTCGCCGGCGGCAGCCTGCTCGTCGTCGTCCTCGGGAAGCGGCAGACCGAGGTGGGTGACCACGGACATCGCGAGCTCCCACTCGTCGGCGGCGGTGATGTCGGACAGCAGCAGCCTGACCTGCGAGCCGGAGACCCGCACGATGAGGAAGAAGTCCTCGTCGACGGCGACCAGACCGACCGCGCCTCCCTCACCGGAGAAGCGACGCAGCGCGTGGGTCAGGGTGGCGACGTCCGCCACGAGGTCGTGCGCGAGCTCCTGGACCTGCCACTCGCCGGCATCGCGGTAGGCAGCCAGGGCGAAGTCGACGGAGTCGATCTGCTCGGCCATGCGCCAAGAGTCGCACGCCGGAGGGTCACCGCCAACCCCCATTCATCGCCCGCCGCCCGAGGACGACTCGGTCGTGGAGCGCGCCGGGCACTACAGTCGCGCCATGCGCACGCTCGTGATCGACCACCCGCTCGTCGCCCACAAGCTCACGGTCTTGAGGGACGTCCGCACCGACTCCCCCACGTTCCGTCGCCTCGCCGACGAGCTCGTGACCCTGCTGGCCTACGAGGCCACCCGCGACGTACGCGTCGTCCCCGACGAGATCGAGACGCCGGTTGCGCCCACCACCGGCACCAAGCTGGCCACGCCCAAGCCGCTCGTCGTCCCGATCCTGCGCGCCGGCCTCGGCATGCTCGACGGCATGGTGCGCCTGCTGCCCACCGCCGAGGTCGGCTTTCTCGGCATGGTGCGCAACGAGGAGACCCTCGAGGCCTCGACGTACGCCGAGCGGCTGCCCGACGACCTGTCCGGGCGCCAGTGCTACGTGCTCGACCCGATGCTCGCGACGGGCGGCACCCTCGCCGCTGCGATCCGTTTCCTCGTCGACCGCGGCGCCGACCACATCACGTGCATCACCCTGCTCTGCGCGCCCGAGGGCGTCGAGGCCCTCGAGAAGGGTCTTGACGGCATCGACGTCCCGGTCACGATCGTGACCGCCGCGATGGACGAGCGCCTCAACGACAAGGGCTACATCGTGCCCGGGCTCGGCGACGCCGGCGACCGGCTCTACGGCCTGGCGCACTAGGCCGCAGGTTCAGAGGCCCTTCACGGCCGCGAGCAGCTTGCCCATCGAGTCCTTCGCGTCGCCGAAGAGCAGCGTGGTGCGGGGGTCGAAGAGCAGCTCGTTCTCGATGCCGGCGAAGCCCGGACGCATCGAGCGCTTCATGAAGACCACCTGCCGCGCCTGGTCGACGTCGAGGATCGGCATCCCGTAGATCGGGGCGGACGGCGTGGTGCGCGCCGCGGGATTGACGACGTCGTTGGCGCCGACCACGAGCACGACGTCTGTCTGCTTGAACTCGGAGTTGATGTCGTCCATCTCGACGAGCTGCTCGTAGGGCACCTGGGCCTCGGCGAGCAGGACGTTCATGTGGCCGGGCATCCGGCCCGCGACCGGGTGGATCGCGTAGTCGACACGTACGCCCCGCGCGACGAGCAGGTCGACCAGCTCACGCAGCGTGTGCTGCGCCTGGGCCACGGCCAGGCCGTAGCCGGGCACGACGATGACCCGCTCGGCGTAGGCCAGCAGGATCGCGACGTCGGCCGGACCAACGCTGCGGACCGGGCGGTCGGAGGCCTCTCCGGCGCCAAGCGTGGAGCCGCCCTTGAGCGCGCCGAAGAGGATGTTGGGCACCGAGCGACCCATCGCCCCGGCCATCAGCAGCGTCAGGAACGTGCCCGAGGCACCGACGAGGGTGCCGGCCACGAGGAGCACGGTGTTCTGCAGGACGTAGCCACCGGCAGCCACGGTCAGGCCGGTGAAGGCGTTGAGCAACGAGATCACGATCGGCACGTCGGCCCCGCCCACGGGCAGCACCAGCAGGACGCCGACCACGAGGCCGAGGACGCCGAGCACGACACCGGCCCACATCACCGGCTCACCGACGATCACCCCGGCGACGACCAGCGCCGCCACGAACGCGCCGCCGAAGGCGAAGGGCAGCCCTGGGAAGACGACCGGGCGCGAGGTCATCAGCTCCTGGAGCTTGGCGAAGGTCACCACGGAGCCTGCGAACGAGACCGAGCCGACGAGCACCGTGAAGCCGGTGGCGACCAGGTAGGCCACCGGGACCTCCGCACCGCGCTCGGTGAAGTGCTGCAGCTCGAGCAGTGCCACCAGCGCGGCGGCACCACCGCCGACACCGTTGAACAGCGCCACGAGCTGAGGCATCTGGGTCATCTGCACCCGCTGCGCACCCACCGTGCCGATCGCCGTACCGACCGCGATGGCGAGCAGGATCCACACGACGTTCTGCAGGTCGGCGTAGAAGAACGGCAGCGCACAGGCCACGACGGCGGCGCCGGCGCCGATCAGGTTGCCGACCCGCGCCGTCCGAGGTCCGGAGAGCCCCTTGAGGGCGAGGATGAAGCCGACGGCGCAGAGCAGGAAGACCAGCTGCGCCCAGGTGGGCAGCGCGAGCTCGGAGGCCTCGACGAGGTCGGACGTCGACGTCATCAGCGCTGCACCTCACGCCGGGCGGGCTTGCGGGAGAACATCTGCAGCATCCGGTCGGTCACGAGGAAGCCACCGACCATGTTGACGGCGGCGAGCACGATCGCGACCAGAGCCACCACCAGCGCGAAGCCCTCGGCGTCACCGGCCACGAGCACGGCCCCGAGCAGGATGACGCCGTGGATGGCGTTGGCGCCCGACATCAACGGCGTGTGGAGCGTGGAGGAGACCTTCGAGATCACCTCGATCCCCACGAACACGCTGAGCACGAAGAAGGTCAACCAGGTGATGTCGTTGCTCATGCGGGGCTCCCCTCGAGAGCGATCCGGGTGGCCTCGTGGCGGATCAGCCCGTCGTGCGTCACGCACGCGCCGGCCAGGATCTCGTCGTCGAGGTCGAGGTGCAGCGCACCGTCGTGGGTGAGCAGCTCGATCAGGCTGACGACGTTGTGGGCGTAGAGCCGCGAGGCCGGCCCGGGCATCTGGGCCGGCACGTTGGCGCCGCCCCAGACCTGGGCGCTGCCGATGCGCACGACCTCGCCGGGCAGGGAGCCCTCGACGTTGCCGCCGGACTCCGCGGCGAGGTCGACGACCACCGAGCCGGGCTTCATCGCGGCCACCATCTCGGCGGTCACCAGCAGCGGCGCTCGACGACCGGGCACGGCCGCGGTGGTGATCAGGGCGTCGGCCGCGGCGACGTACGGCGCCAGCAGCTCGCGCTGGCGCGCGGCGCGCTCCTCGGTCATCTCGCGGGCATAGCCTCCCGCGCCGTCCAGCGCCTCGAGGTCGAGGTCGACGGGCTTGGCGCCCACCGAGGCGATCTCCTCCGCCGAGGAGGGCCGGACGTCGTAGGCCCGCACGACGGCGCCGAGCCGCTTCGCGGTCGCGATCGCCTGGAGCCCCGCCACGCCGGCGCCCAGCACCAGGACCTCGGCAGGAGGAACGGTCCCGGCAGCCGTCATGTTGAGCGGGAAGAAGCGTCGTAGGAGTCCGGCCGCGACGATGGCGCAGCGGTAGCCGCTGACGAGCGACTGCGACGACAACGCATCCATCGACTGCGCGCGCGAGATGCGGGGCACCAGCTCCATCGCCAGGCTGGTGACGCCGACGTCGCGCAGGTCGGCCACCAGAGAGAGGTACGGCGACTCCGCACCGACCGGCAGGAACGACACGGTCGTCGACCCCCGGGGCAGCAGCCGCACCGTGCCCGGATCGAGGGGCTGCACCGAGACGACGAGGTCGGCCGTGCCGAACGGGTCGGCGTCGAGCGACGCCCCCGCGGCGGCGTACTCCTCGTCGGCGACCTGCGCACCGCGCCCGGCCCCGGGCTGCACCACGACCTCGTGCCCGAGCGCGATCAGGCGCTCCACCAGCTCCGGCACCAGCGCGACCCGGGTCTCGCCGGCCTGCGTCTCTCGGGGGACCACGACTCTCACCCTCCGAAACCTAGACGCTGAGACCCGGGTCACACGTGCTCCCGGGCCGACGGACCGCGATTTGCGGCCGGATCCCCGGTCATGCGGGTCCACGTGCGTTGACGCAATCGCCAGACGTGGCGTGCCGGACTTCCTACATTGGAGGTATGGCCGCCGCCCCCGAGACTCTCGGGACCTCCACGCAGCTCGACCCTTCGCTGCAGCAGCTGAGGGTGTGGGTGAGGGACGGCCGGATCCGCACCGCCTACGACGCGCTGAATGCCCTCCACCGCGCCGACCTCGCGGGGATGGGCCCGCGCCTCGACCGCTACGACCGCGCCTGGCTCGACGCGCTCCGTGTCGAGTGCCTGATCGCCCGGGGCGAGTCGGCGAGCGCCGTCGACTGGGTCGAGCAGCTGCGCGACCTGGTCGTGGGCCCCGGCGCAGCGGTCGCGCTGCACGCCCGAGCCGAGGTGGCGTCGGCCCGCGGCGCCCACGAGCGCTCCCTCCAGCTCTACCTCGCCTCGGGCACGGCCCTGGCGTCGGAGACCTTCGCGGCCCACCCCGAGCATCCGGTCGAGGTCGACGTCCCGTGGCGCGTGGGGGCCGCCCTGTCACTGGTGCGCTGCGGACGCCGCCTGGTGGCCGGCGACCTCGTCCTGGAGGAGCACGCCCTCGCGGTCGAGCGTCACGACCGCCACAGCGCGGCCCGGGCCCTGCGGACCCTGGCGACCATCGCGGCCGACGGTCGCGCGGTCGAGCGGCTCGAGGAGGCCCGCGCCCTGCTCGAGCCCGACGGGTCCCGGCGCCTCGCTGCCCGGATCGACACCGACCTCGCGGGGCTGATGGTGCTGCACGGCGACGTCGCGCGGGCCGCCGTACTGCTCCGCGAC
>NZ_JAXMNS010000247.1:0-5725 GCF_034670285.1 Nocardioides sp.
CGCTCGACCGAGGGCGAGCGCGCGATCGTCTCGGGACGGGCCGTGCACCTGCTGCTCGGGGAGGCCTATCGCGAGGCCACGATCAGCAACGCGGTCGTGGAGCGACACCTCGGCGTCGCCACCAACCGCAACCTGAGCGTCATCAGGGCGCTGGTGGAGAAGTGGTGCTGAGCGACCCAGGTGCAGCCGCGTCGGCCAGTCGCGGCAGTCGCCGTACGGACGCCGACATCAGCACCATCAGGCAGATCACGAAGTAGGCGATGCCGCTGATGACCAGCACGTCGGTGAAGCCGTACGCCGCGGCGAGGGGGCCGAAGGCGATCTGCCCGACCGGGATCGCGACGAACGAGCCGAGCGCGTCGTAGGAGTAGGCGCGCGAGAGCATCTCGTCGGGCACGTGCTCCTGCATGGCGAGGTTCCACCCCATCGCGAACACCTCGGTGCCGGCGCCGGCGACGAACGTGGCGATCATCAGGATCGCCAGGTGCGGGTGGGAGCCGAGGAGCAGGATCGGGACGCCGAGGAGCGAGATGCCGAGCATGCCGTAGAGCAGGGGCCGCTGCAGCGGCACCCGCAGCATGATCACGGTCATCAGCAGGAGCCCGATGGCCTCGGCCGAGAGCACGAG
The DNA here is from genome assembly GCF_034670285.1 of Nocardioides sp. GTDB lineage: Bacteria > Actinomycetota > Actinomycetes > Propionibacteriales > Nocardioidaceae > Nocardioides. The sequence continues at coordinate 629 of NZ_JAXMNS010000247.1, forward strand.
CCCCCATCCCTGCTCGCCGATCGTCTCCTTGGCGCGAGCGGGGCCGAGGGTGAACCACGCCCCGGAGTGGATCGCGTTGAGCACGCCGAAGCCGAGCACGACGACCCACAGCCACGTGGTCTGTCGGAAGTAGGTCCAGCCCTCGCGCAGCTCGTCGATCGTGCTGGACTCCTCCTCCTTGGGGGCTCGGCGGGGGAGGACGACGAAGCCGAGGAGCGCCGCGGAGAGCAGCCACATCGAGGCGTCGACGGCCAGCGCCCAGCCGGGGCCGAAGCCGACGACGAGCAGCGCGCTCAGCGTGGGGCCGAGGATCATCAGCGCCGAACGGGCCAGCGACATCAGGGCGTTGGCGCGCTGCAGCTCGGTGCGGGGCACCAGCTGCGGCAGGATGCTCGCCATCGCGGGGAAGCTGATCGCCGACACCACGCCGTGGACGGCGCTGAGGGCGATGAGCATCCACAGCTCGGCGATCCCGGTGATGACCAGGGCGGCGATGAAGCCCTGGCTGATCGCCGAGGCGATGTTGGAGACCTGGATGACGACGTTGCGGGGGAACCGGTCGGCGAGCACGCCTCCCCACAGGAGCAGCAGCACCATCGGGATGGTGTGCGCCGCGAGCACGTAGCCGAGCGCGGCGGGGTCGTCGTCGGTGATCTTCAGCACCGCGAAGGCCAGGGCCACCGACGCCATCGAGTTGCCGAGCAGGTTGACCACCCGCGAGGCGTAGTAGAAACGGAAGTTGCGCTCGCGCAGCGGGGCGAGCGACTCGGCCCAGGTCACCGGGGCTCCTGCTGGGTCATCGGGAAGGCCCAGAGGGTCTGGCTGACGTGGATCGTCCCGGGGGATCGCGGGGCCTGGTTGGCCTCGTGCACCAGCATCGCGGCCTCCATCAGCAGGGCGTTGGCCTGCTCCCAGACCTCTGGCGGCACCCAGCCCTCGAGGTCGCTGTGCGGGCCCGGCCCCGGCGCGCGGTGCTGCAGGCGTCGTTCGATCTCCAGGCCGAGCGCGCGAGCGTAGAAGACCTGGTCGTCGGCGGTGCTGGGGCTCGTCGCTCGCGGGTTGAGTCCGGCCCGTTCGTGGGGATAGCGGTAACGCTTGGCGACGCCGCCGCGGATCTTCTCCTCGCCGGCCACGACGATCTCGTCGGCCTCGAGCAGCACGCGCAAGTGGTAGCTGGCGTTGGCGTGGGTCAGGTCGAGCTCACGGGCCACCTCGGCGGCGCTCAGCTCGGCTCCGGTCAGCAGCGACAGCATCTGCAGCCGCAGCGGGTGGGCAACGGCTCGCATCGCGCTCACCGCGGCCCCGGTCTCCTCCTCGTTCACCGCACGACCCTCCAAGAGTTGTTGGACAGTCAGTGTGTGCCGTCAGCCGGGCGACCGTCAAGCACTTCTTGGGGGGTTGTCGCGTGCTACATGCCGCCGCGGGTCGCCTACTCGCCGCGGAACACCGGGCGCCGGCCCTCGGCGAAGGCGCGCATGCCCTCGCCGGCGTCGGCGGTGCGCATCAGGACCGTCTGGCCGGTGCGCTCGCGCTCGAGGGCAGGGTCGAGACCCCAGGGGCCGGTGAGGGTGGCGGCGTTGATCGCGCGTTTGGTGGCGGTCTGGGCCAGCGGTGCCCCGGCCACCAGACGGCGCGACAACGTGGCGACCAGGTCGTCGTGCGACGCCGCGGGCGCGAGGTGGGTGACCAGCCCGGCGTCGTAGGCCTCCTGCGCCGAGAGCGGCTCGGCCAGGAGCGCCATCCGCATGGCCCGCGCCCGGCCGATGGCTGCTGCGACGGTGGCCGACGACCCGCCGTCGGGCATGAAGCCGATCCGGGCAAAGGCGAGCAGGAAGGTGGCGGAGTCGCGCGCCACGATGATGTCGGCGGCCAGCGCGACCGAGCAGCCGACGCCGGCCGCGATGCCGTTGACGGCCGCCAGCACTGGCTTGGGGCACTCGACGATCGCGCGGACCAGGGCGTTGGCCGCATCCATCGCCCGGACGTCGAACCGCTCGATCGCGTCGACCCCGGAGTCGTCGGTGGAGATGTCGGCGCCGGCGCAGAAGGCGTCCCCGGCACCGGTCAGCACCACGAGTCGTACGTCGTCGCGGACCGCAGCACCGCGGATCTCCGCCGTCAGCGCGAGGTTCATCGCGGGCGACATGGCGTTGAAGCTGCCGGGCCGGTTCATGGTGAGCCGCAGCACCGCTCCGTCCACCTCCACGAGCACGTCGCTGGTGGCGGGACCGACGGCTTCTACAGGTGAGGACATGGCCGTGAGTGTGCCACCATGGGCACTGTGTCCACTGCTAGTCCTGAGGTCGATTCCGGGCTCGACACGACCCTGGATCCCGACCAGATCACCGTCCTGGCCACCCCGTGGGTGACCATCGTCTGGAATGACCCGGTCAACCTGATGTCATACGTCAGCTATGTCTTCCAGCAGCACTTCGGCTACTCCAAGCGCAAGGCAGAGAAGCTGATGATGGAGGTGCACGAGGACGGCAAGTCGGTCGTCAGCACCGGCACCCGCGAGGCCATGGAGCGCGACGTGCAGGCGATGCACGAGTACGGCCTCTGGGCCACCCTGCAGAAGTCGGAGTAGTCCCACGTGAGTGCCTTCCAACGCCACCGCCGCAGCGGTCGCGTCATCGCGACGTTCACCGGCTTCGAGGCCGACCTCCTGCGCTCCCTGGCGGGCCAGCTCGTCGAGCTGCTGCGCAACGAGGCAGCCGAGCCCGACGACGGCCGTGACCCGTTCGAGGCGATGATGGACTTCTCCGGTCCGACCTCCGAGCCGGAGGACCCGGTGCTGGCGCGGCTCTTCCCCACCGCCTACCGCAACGACGACGAGGCGGCCTCGGAGTTCCGCCGTTTCACCGAGGGCTCACTGCGTGACGGCAAGGCTGCTGCCGCGAGCCTGATCATCGACACCCTCGAGGACGCCGGGCTGCCGACCCAGCTCGACGAGGACGGCCTGATGATCGACGTCGAGCTCGACCCGGACGCCGCGCGCACCTGGATGCGCTCCTTCACCGACATCCGGCTCGCCCTGGCCACCCGGTTGGGGATCGAGGACGGCGACGACGAGTACTGGTTCAACCTCCCCGACGACGACCCACGCGCGCAGGCCCACGACATCTACGACTGGGTCGGCTACCTCCAGGAGACCCTGGTCGAGGCGCTGTCGCGCTGAGCGCACGTCCGCGGCACTTCCCGAAGGCTGGCGCACCGACGATCGGGTGATGCCCGGGCTCTAGGCTGGGCCCGTGCTCACCATCGACCAGACCACCTACGACGGCATCGTCGCGCACGCCAAGCGCGACCACCCCGACGAGGCGTGCGGCATCGTCTCGGGCCCCGAGGGCTCGGACCGACCGGTCCGACTCGTCGAGATGGTCAACGCGGCCGGCAGCCCGACGTTCTACGAGTTCGACTCCACCGAGCTGCTCGACCTCTACAAGAAGATGTGGGACAACGACGAGGAGCCCGTCGTGATCTACCACTCCCACACCGCCACCGAGGCCTACCCGAGCGTCACCGACATCGGCCTGGCGAGCGAGCCCGGGGCCCACTACGTGCTCGTCAGCACGCGCGAGCACGGGAATAACGACGGCCCTGTGGAGTTCAGGTCTTACAGGATCGTCGACGGCGAGGTGACCGAGGAAGAGGTCGCCGTGGTCGCGACGCTCCCCACCCCCTGATCGATCCCTGATCGACGCCCTCACCGGGCGCAAGCCCCACCAGCACCACCCAGAACCCACCCCAGACAGCTGAGGAGCACCACCCACATGGCCATCGAGGTCCGGATCCCCACCATCCTGCGCACCTACACCGGCGGCGAGAAGGCCGTTGACGCCACGGGCGGCACGCTCAGCGCTGTCATCGACGACCTTGAGGGCAACCACCCCGGCATCAAGGAGCGCCTCATCGACAACGGCGACCTGCGCCGTTTCATCAACATCTACGTCAACGACGAGGACGTCCGCTTCATCGGCGGCCTCGAGGCCGAGCTCAAGGGCGGCGACCAGATCGTCGTCCTCCCCGCCGTCGCCGGGGGATGAGCGACTCCCCGTCGTCGGAGAGGACCGAGCACTGATGGAACGTCGCACCTTCGTCCTCGTCGACGGCGAGAACATCGACGCCACTCTCGGTGGCTCGGTGCTCGGCCGACGCCCGCACCCCGAGGAGCGGCCGCGCTGGGAGCGGGTCACCGCTCACGTCGAGGCCGCCTGGGGTCAGCCGGTCACCGGCCTGTTCTTCCTCAACGCGAGCAGCGGCACGATCCCCACGTCGTTCGTTCAGGCGCTGCTGGCGATGGACTACCGGCCGGTGCCGCTCTCCGGCGGCGTCGACGAGAAGGTCGTCGACATCGGTATCCAGCGCACCCTCGCGGCGCTGCTGGAGCGTGAGGACGCCGACGTCGTCCTGGCCAGCCACGACGCCGACTTCGCGGCCGGGATGCGCGCGCTGCTCGACGGCGAGCGCCCCGAGCAGCTCGAGCGCCGTGTCGGCCTGATCGGTTTTCGCGAGTTCACCAGCACCCACCTCGCCGACCTCGTCGACGACGGCCTCGAGCTGTTCGACCTCGAGTACGACGTCCGCGCGTTCAACGCCGAGCTGCCGCGCGTGCGGATCATCTCGCTCGACGACTTCGACCCCACCTACTTCCTCCGCTGAGAAGGGACTGCCCCACATGCGGTACGACAACCTGCTCGCCTCCGTCGGCAACACCCCGCTCGTGGGGCTGCCGCGGCTCTCGCCGAGCGCCGACGTACGACTGTGGGCCAAGCTCGAGGACCGCAACCCGACGGGCTCCATCAAGGACCGCCCGGCGCTGAAGATGATCGAGGAGGCGGAGAAGGACGGCACGCTGCGTCCCGGCTGCACGATCCTCGAGCCGACGTCGGGCAACACCGGCATCTCCCTGGCCATGGCCGCCAAGCTCAAGGGCTACCGGATCGTGTGCGTCATGCCGGAGAACACCTCCTCCGAGCGTCGCCAGCTGCTGCGCATGTGGGGCGCCGAGATCATCTCCTCGCCGGCTGCCGGTGGCTCGAACGAGGCCGTCCGCGTCGCCAAGCAGGTCGCCGAGGAGCACCCCGACTGGGTGAT
>NZ_JAXMNS010000248.1:0-5715 GCF_034670285.1 Nocardioides sp.
CGGCGGGTGCCAGCCCGACTGCGAGAGCGGCAGGTGGTGGCCCACCCAGCCGGTCGCACCGGCGGTCGCGCCGGGCAGCAGCTCGTCGAGGCGCTCGATCAGCTCGGCGCGGGTGGCGCCTGGTCGGCCCCCGGTCAGGGTCTCGCCGTAGCCGACGTTGGCGAGGCCGTCGCCCCGGTCGAACGACCACGCGTACGCCGGCTGCCGCACCGTGCCGAACGCGATCACCTGCGCGCCGCGGCGGTCGGACGAGACCGGGGCGTAGCCGCGGATCGCCAGCGCCATCGGTCCCGGGTGGCGACCGACCGCACGCCGTACGGCGGAGTGGGCGCCGTCGGCGCCGACGAGCACCGGGGCCTCGAGACGCCCTGCGTCGCGCAACTCGAGGGACGCGGGCCTGGAGTCCGACGAGGTGACCGTGCGCACGCGGTCGTGCACGAGCACTGCGCCGGCGCGTTGCGCAGCGTCGACGAGTCGGGCGTCGAGGACCGCACGCGGCACGACGTACGCCGGTCGCTCCATGACGCGGTCGACCTCACGGGTGCCGCGCACCAGGCGCAGTCGCTGGACCGGGGTGCGGTCGTCGAGCAGGCCGGTGACGCCGACCTCGGCGAGCAGGTCGAGCACGTGCGGCGCGACGCCGTCGCCGCAGGACTTGTCGCGGGGGAAGGTCGCGCGGTCGACGAGCAGCACCCGCAGGGCGGGATCGGCGTGCAGGGCACCGAGGGCGGTCGCGGCGCCGGCGGGTCCGGCGCCGACGACGACGAGGTCCCAGGCGTCGTCGGCCGCGATGGTCATCCGGCCGCCACGAGAAGCACGACGTCGACGAGCGCGAGCGCCATCGCCGCCTGGAAGGGCAGGCGTCCGCGGCCCAGCACGGTCACGGCCAGCAGCACCGCACCCAGGGCGAGACCGGCGAGAACGAAGGCCGACGGCGCACCGGCCGGACCGAGTCCGGCGGCGAGGGAGGCGACGGCGAGCAGGAGGGCGGCGAGCAGACGTGAGTGGCGCGCCCCGAGCACGTGGGGCAGGCCGCGGACGCCCGTTGCCTCGTCGTCGACGAGATCGGGCAGGGCGTTGAGCAGGTGGGCGCCGACGCCGAGGGTGGCGCCCGCAGCCAGCAGCCACCAGGGGGCCAGCGCGGGATCCTCGGCCGCCAGCGACACGACGGCCGGGAGCGAGCCGAACGCCACGGCGTACGGAACCCAGGACCAGACGGTCGCCTTGAGGCCGAGGTTGTAGGCCTGGCCCATCGCCACGACGAGGCCGAGGTGCACGAGCGCGGTGCGCCAACCGGCGGCTGCGGAGAGGATCACGCACGCCACGGCAGCGGTCGCGAGCGCGCCCTGCACGAGCGACTGCGGCACCTGCCCCGAGGCGATCGGCTTGTCGGTGCGGCCGACGCTGCGGTCGCGGTCGGCGTCGATCAGGTCGTTGGCCCAGCCGATGGTGAGCTGGCCGGTGAAGACGGCCGCGGTCACGACGACCACCCGGGCGGTGCTGAGGTCGCCGGCGACGGCGAGGAGGCCGGTGATGAGGGTGACCGCGACGGTGGGGCCGAAGTGCGCGGCAGCGAGCAGACCGCTCAGCACCGACCCGGGTGACCCGGTCGACGCAGGCGCGAGGGACGGCCGCGGCGTGCTCATCTCGGAATCACCTCGCACTCACCGCGCACCTCCGGTAGGTCGCTCATCGTGCTGCGTCTGACAGGGCACCGCCTCACCCCCGATGGTGACAGCGCGTGGACGACGATGCCGCCTACGGTGGTGTCGTGTCCATCGATGACCCGGCCGCCGGCCCTGATTCCACGCTCGACGTCGTCGTGCTCCTCGACGACGACGCGGTGCCGATCGGTACGGCGCCTCGCGCCACCGTCCACAGCACCGACACCCCGCTGCACCTGGCGTTCTCGTGCCACCTGCTCGACGACGACGGTCGGCTGCTGATCACGCGCCGCGCGCTCAGCAAGAAGACCTGGCCGGGTGTGTGGACCAACTCCTTCTGCGGCCATCCCCGCCCCGGCGAGACCTTCGAGCAGGCCGTGCGCCGTCACGCCGACCACGAGCTCGGCCTCGACGTCGACGAGATCGCCCCGGTGCTGCCCGACTTCCGCTACCGCGCGGTCGATGCCGCCGGCGTCGTGGAGAACGAGGTCTGCCCCGTCTTCACCGCCCGCCTCGCGGCCACCCGTCGTACCCCGACGCCGAACCCCGACGAGGTCGCCGAGCTCGTGTGGGTCGAGGTAGCCGACGTGCTTTCCGTGGTCGAGCGGGCGCCGTGGGCGTTGAGCCCGTGGCTCGTGGCGCAGGTGGATGCCCTGCGGCTGTTGGCCGACTGACGCGCTCCGCGGAGGCCCTGGCCTCACGCGATGAGGGTCCAGGTGCCGGGATCGACCTCGACCCAGGTGCGGGTGCGCGCCGGGGGTGCGGTCGAGGTGTAGGTGTGTCCGGTGGGAGTGGTGGTCGCGACGGTGTGGTGCGGGCCGGGTCTGGGTCGGGCGGTCCAGCCGCGGGCCTGCTTGGCGTGGTTGCACGCCTGACACAGACCTTGCGTGTTGGCGGTCGTGGTGGGCCCGCCGTCGGCGACGGCTTCGACGTGGTCGGCATGGCGCACGGGGGCGTCGCACCAGGGGGTGCGACAGATCCGGTCGCGGTGGCGGAGGAACTGCGCCATTCCCTGGGGCACGAGGCGGCGCGTGGAGTCCATCGCGACCAGGGCGCCGGTGTGGGCATCGGCGTAGAGGCGGCGCAGCCAGCTGGCGCCGGCCGCGAGGTCGCGGGCGAGGTCGCCGGGGATGGGGCCGTAGCCCTCGACCCAGGCGCCCGCCTCGGTCTGTCCGGTCAGGACGGTGTCGGGCAGGACCACGTTGACGGTGGCTCCGGGATCGCTGTCGTCGGTGAGTGGGTCACGACCGGTGACGCGCGCGACCAGCGTGTCGGCCATGACCTGTCCGCGGGTGCGGGGGTCGCCGGTGCCCACGGCGGTGTCGGCTGCCGACTTCAAGGCGGCGTAGACCGCGACGCCGTCCTTGACCGGCAGCAGGGCGGACAGCTGCGACATCACGTCAGGTGCGGGGCGCAGGGTGACGCGGCGCTCCCGCTCGGCGCGACGGCGTCGTTCGACGACCGAGGCAGCATCGAGCTCAGCGGCGAGCTGTGCTGCCCTCCCGACCAGCTCGCGGTCGCCCATCGCCTCGAGAGCCTGCGGGTCGCGGGCCAGCCGTTCATCGACCTCGAGTCGCTGCTCGAGGGCCAGGCAGGCGGTCTCGCGGGCCATCAGGGTGGCCTTCCACTCGCTGATCCGACCGTCTCGGAACGCCGCCCAGGTGTAGGGGAGCTCGTCGCGCAGGATCATCGCGAGCCCTAGGTGGCGTTGTCCGCGGTGCGGCGACTCGCGACGAGCCAGGGCGACCTGGCCGGCGATCCCACGCGTACGGCGTTCGGCAGGAACGCCGGCGTCCTTGGCCTTGGCGACCTGGGACTCGGCGAAGTCCGCGGTCAGCGCGGCTTGTGCGGCCTCGACGATGCACGCGAGCTCTTCGAGGCTGCGGATCAGATCGACGCGGTCGACGTCGCTCAGTGCAGCGGTGGGGAGGTCCCGCACCTGCGCCTGAATCTCAGCAACATCGATCATGTGTTCGATTATAATCCTGTCCGCCGACAATGGCGAGGCCCAAACGCAACCGGCGCAGAGGGTTCTTCCGGGTCGGCACGCACTGACCTGGGTTGATGAGATGACCGGCCGCATCCCGCTTGCCGACGTCCTCGCCCGTAGCGAGCGGTTCGCGGCAAGAGGCCTCGCAGGTCTCACCCTTGGGAGGGGTCCGCGGGCCGAGGCCGCGACGTAGCGTGGAGGCATGTCGAACACCCATTCGAACGATGACCGCCACGCCACCCCCGACGAGAGCAACCCAGACGCCACGATCGGCGCCGCTCCCGGTGACCCCGATGACGGCAGCACCGTGGAGAAGGACCCCGAGACCTGGGTGACCGGCAACGAGCCGATGACCGGGGCCCAGCGCAGCTACCTCGACACCCTCGCCCGCGAGGCCGGCGAGACCCTGCGCGCCGACCTGACGAAGGCCGAGGCGTCGGAGGAGATCGACCGGCTGCAGTCGGCGTCCGACCGCGCTTGAGGGTCGCGATCGCCGGTCTGCGCCGCGATGAGCCCGCAGGTCGGTCAGGTCCGTAGAGTCACGGTCGTGACTGAGGAGCCGCGCGACGCGGTGCACGAGACCAAGCAGCTCGACGACGTGAAGGGCCTGCTGGTGCGCGCGGCCGAGGCTGCCGAGGTCGCCGCCGGCGAGGGGAGCGGGGAGCCGCGACTGCGGCTGGCCAGGCTCGCCCCCGAGGACGCCGAGGAGCTGCTCGCCGCCACCGCGACCTACGTGCAGCGCATCAAGCCGCCCCGCCGGGCCTCCAAGGCGCCGGTCGCCTCGGTCGAGCAGGAGGTCCAGGAGTGGTGGGCGCTGCTCCTGGGGTACGCCGACGCCCGTCGAGGTCAGCGGCTCAACCCGCTGCGCAACGAGGTCTTCGTGGCGCTCGCCGAGGCCGGGGTGATCCGTCGCGACGAGGGCGGCTGGAAGGTGACGGCCCCGCAGCGCGCCGAGACCGGACCGGTCGTCACCAAGGCCGAGCTGGGCGCCTGGGTTCTCACCGCCAACCCGCGGGTGTGGGACCTGCGCCGCTGGATCGCCGAGGGCGGTCGCGGCCACGACGACTGGACGGTCGCGCACAACTACCGCTCCGCCCTGATGGAGGCCGGCCAGCGGGTGCTGCTCTGGGTCGGCGGCAACGCTCCGGACTGCCCGTCGGGCTTCGTCGCGCGGGGCACGGTGACAGGTTCGTGCGAGGCGGCGTCGGCCACCAGCGACTTCTGGGTCGACCGCAAGGCCAAGGCCCGCGCTGACTACCTGGCCCGCGTCGACCTCCAGCTGCTGCCCAAGATCGTGCCCAAGCACGCCGTCCAGCACCACCGGGCGCTGCGTGACATCGAGGTGCTGCGCAGCCCGTTCGCTGCCAATCCCAGCCACCTCACGCGCGACGAGCTGGCCGCTCTGGAGCCTCTGCTGGGCGAGTGAGCCGGCGCGGACGAGCCACGGCTCAGCCGCGGACCCGGTCGCCGGTGGCCGGGGTCTCCCCCTCACCAGCCTCCCCATCACCAGCCTCGGCAGCCTCGGCCTGGGCAGACAGGTCACTCACCGCCTCCGGTGGAGCGGTGGCCGCCTGCTCGGCTTCCTCGACGACGTGAGGAAGCGTGAACCTGAACGTCGAGCCGACGCCGACCGTGCTCTCGACCCAGAGGCGTCCGCCTTGGGCCTCGACGATGTGCTTGGTGATCGTCAGTCCCAGGCCGGCGCCGACGTGCCGGCGGTCGTCGCCGGTCCGCACCTGGTGGAAGCGCTCGAAGATCGAGCTCAGCTCGTGGGCAGGGATCCCGCGGCCGGTGTCGGTGATGGCGACGACCACGCCCTGGTCGGTGTCCGACGTCGACACCGTGACCGCACCGCCGGACGGAGTGAACTTGAGAGCGTTGCCGACCAGGTTGACCACTGCCTGGATCACCCGGTCCCCGTCGCACAGCGCGCTCTCGGAGACCGGGGTGAGGGTCAGCTCGACGCAACGTTGGCGCGCGAGGGAGACCAGGGGGGCGACGGCATCGGCGAGCAGGGGCGCCAGCAGCTCGGGGCGTGTCGAGATGCTGAACGTGCCTCGG
>NZ_JAXMNS010000249.1:0-5714 GCF_034670285.1 Nocardioides sp.
ACCCAGCGATGTCCTGGCAGCCACTTGTCGGCAAGGGTCGCGACGTCGGGAGCCTCGGTCTCGAAGGTCGCGAGGCGGGTGGCGATCCCCTCCGCATAGATCTCGCGGACCACCGGCAGGTCGGCGTCGAGCATCGCGCGGGTGGTCACGTCGGCGGGGAGGTCGTCGAGGCCGCCCGGGGCGAGGGCCGGGCCCAGCGTGCCCATCACGACGTCGGCGGCGTGGGGGAGCCCTGTGCAGCACGCAGGGTTGATGGAGACGAGGCTCGCGGTCCCGACCTTGTCTACCGCCACGAACCCGACCTCGGCGAGACGACGCACGTGGTGCGAGCAGGTCGCCTGGCTGATGCCGAGCTCGACAGCGAGGTCGCCGACCCGGATCGAGCCGCTCGGGGTCGAGGCCACGGCGTGCAGGAGCCGTACCCGGGTGGCATCCGCCAGGGTGGCGAACCAGTCGGCATAGGTGCTTGCGGCAGTCGGGTCGAGAAGGGCCATGAATCGAGCCTAGTGGAAGATCGAGCGACGTCGATGGTTGTTTATATCGATCATGATCTATACGATGAACATCGACCGCCCTCGATCAATCTGGACAGGACTCCCATGACCCCCACCCCGCAGCCCGACCGCCCGCTCGTCGTCGTCGGGGCCGGCCCGATCGGGCTGGCCGCTGCCGCCCACGCCCACGAGCGCGGACTTGCGGTCGTCGTGCTCGAGGCGGGGGAGTCGGTCGGTCACGCGGTCGCGGAATGGGGCCACGTCCGCCTCTTCTCACCCTGGTCCGAGCTCGTCGACGACGCCGCCGGCCGGCTCCTCGAGGCGCAGGGGTGGACCCGTCCTGACCCCGACGGGCTGCCCACCGGCGCCGAGTGGGTCGAGCGCTACCTCGCTCCGCTGGCCGAGGCTCTCAGGCATGGCGGGGTGGAGGTGAGGGCCGGCCATCGGGTCGTCGGTGTGGCGCGCGAGGGGCGCGACCGCCTCGTCGCCATCGATCGCGCCGACGTGCCCTTCGTCGTCCACGTCGAGACCGCTTCGGGCCACGAGGTGCTGCGCGCCTCGGCGGTCATCGACGCGTCCGGAACGTGGGGGCAGCCCGGCCCGCTGGGCGCCGACGGCTACCCGGCGGCAGGGGAGCGCGCGTGCGCCGACCAGATCAGCTACGGCGTGCCTGACGTCACCGACCCGACGGTGCGCGCCCGGCTCGCCGGTCGCCACGTCGTGGTCGCGGGAGCGGGTGCCTCCGCGCAGAACGTGCTCGTTGCGCTCGGGGAGCTCGCCGAGGCCGATCCGAGCACTCGCATCACCTGGCTGCTGCGCCGTGGAGATGCGACCAAGGCATTCGGAGGCGGGGACGCCGACGAGCTCGCCGCCCGCGGCCAGCTGAGCGAGCGAGCCCGAGGTGTCGCCGAGTCGGCGAAGGTCGCTCGGCTCACCGGGTTCCGCACGGCCGCCGTACGACGTGACGACGCAGGTGCGCTCGTCCTGACGGCGGTGAACGGCCGCGAGCTCACCGACGTCGACGAGGTGGTCGTCGTCACCGGCTACCGGCCCGACCACAGCTGGCTCTCAGAAGTGCACCTCGACCTGGACGGCGAGCTGTCGGCGCCGCGGCTGCTGGCGCCCGAGATCCACCCAGCCCACCACTCGTGCGGCACGGTCAGCCCCCACGGGGCCGATCTGCTGCGGCAGCCCGAGTCAGGGCTCTACCTCGCGGGCATGAAGTCCTACGGCCGGGCGCCGTCGTTCCTGGCGCTCACCGGCTTCGAGCAGGTGCGCTCGATCGTGGCCGAGGTCGCGGGTGACCACGAGGCGGCTGCTCGCGTCGAGCTCACGCTGCCCGAGTCGGGCGTCTGCGGTGCCGGACCTGCGTTCGACGAGCAGGTCGGCGGGTGCTGTGGAGCGCCGACGCCGGTGGCCGTGGGCGTCGGCACGACCCGCTGAGGATCAGCGTCCGAACAGCTTGGCGACGAAGCCCTTGCCGGCCCCCGACGCCGCGGGCGCCGACTTCTCGGCGGCGGTGTGCTTGCCGTTGCACCACTGTCCGGAGGGGACGCCGGACTTCACCTGGGCGATGTGCTGGCCGCAGCCGGCCCAGGTGGTCTTCGAGCAGGTCTTGCAGCGGACAGGACGGCACATGGCGTGCACTCCTTCGGTAGTGGGGTGGGTCAGACGAGGGCGGGCAGCGCCTGGGCGGCGGTGTAGACCGCGACACCCAAGATGAGCACCGTGAAGGCGATCTGAAGCTTGTCGGTGTCCACGCGGTCGGCGACCTTGACGCCGACCGCGGTGCTGAGGGTGGCCGCGGCGGTCAGGGCGATGACGATCCCCCAGTCGGGAGAGGTCCCCGAGCCCGCGCGCACCGCGAGAGCGACTGCGCTGGTCATCGTGATGACCACCAGCGAGGTGCCGGCGGCGTAGTCCATCGGCAGCGCGAGGGCCACGAGGAGTGCCGGCACCACGAGGAAGCCCCCGCCGACGCCGAGGAAGCCGGTGAGCAGGCCGACGGCGGTGGCGGTCACGAGCACCTTCAGCGCCTGCGGACACCGGCAGGCGAACGTCGGGCTGAAGGTGATGATCGGGTCGTCGAGCGTGGGACGGGTCTCCGGCGCGGCGCTGCCCCGCACGAGGCGCACCACCATCACGCCGACCACGACGAGCATGAGGACGGCGAAGGAGGCGAGCAGCACCGGTTCGGGGACTCGCGCGGAGGCGAGCGCTCCGAGCGCTGCCCCGCCGAGCGCGACGGTGCCGAAAGCGACACCCCGGGCGAGGAGCACGTGGCCCGCCCGGCTCGCGAAGACCACGCCCATCAGGGACGACACCCCGACCACCACCAGCGAACCGGTGGTGGCCTGCGACGCGCTCTGGTCGAGCACGTAGACCAGCACCGGCACGGCCAGGATCGAGCCGCCGCCCCCGAGGGCACCGAGGCTCAACCCGATGAGCACGCCGGCGAGGATCGCCAGGACGAGAGTCACGCCTCGGGTCCGACGAGGTTGAGCCCGACCGACTCGGCGTTGTCGAAGGAATCGTCGATGGCGACGAGCGAACGATCGGCGGCCGCCAGCATCGAGGCGGCGACCGAGGCGCGATAGCCGCCCGCGCAGTGCACCCAGACCTCCCCGGCGGGGACGTCCTCGAGCCGGTGCCAGAGCTCGTGCAGCGGGATGTTCACCGCGCCGACGATCTTGGCCTTGTCGTGCTCGTCGGTGCGGCGCACGTCGAGGATCACGACCTCGCGGTGGTGGCGCACCTGGGCGAGGTCGGCGAAGGTCGCGGTCTCGAACGAGCCCAGCTCGCGGTCCGTCCAGTCCTCGGGGCTGCCGGTGGCGTGGGCGGCCGGTCGGTCGATGCCGATCCGCACGAGCTCGCGCTGTGCTTCGGCGACGTCGTCGGCGCTCTCGCCGAGCAGGGTCACCGGGGTGCCCCACGTGATGAGCCAGCCGAGGTAGGTCGCGAAGCCGCCGTCGAGCCCGAAGTTGAGCGTGCCGGGTGCGTGGCCGGCTGCGAACGCCGTGCGGTTGCGCAGGTCGACGACCCACTCACCGGCCTCGATGCGCTTGCGGAGCTCGGACGCGTCGGCGACCGCGGGCGCCGAGAGGTCCGGCTCGGACGGCCCGGAGGCGTTCGCCGGGGCCATGTGGGTGTAGTAGGCCGGCCAGGCGCCGAGGCCGGCAAGCAGCTCGTCGACGTAGGCCTGCTCGTCCTGCGTGAGCGCCGGGTTGGCCTTCTTCTCCTGGCCGATGGTCGACTCGGTGGCGTCGGACTGGCTCGCGGCGCAGAAGGAGCCGAAGCCGTGCGTGGGGTAGACGTCGGCCTCGTCGGGCAGCAGGTCGGCCAGACGGTGGGCCGAGGCGTGCTGGTGGCGCACGAGCGCGTCGGTGTGCTCCTCGCCGAGCAGGTCCGGGCGACCGGTCGCCCCGAAGAGCAGCGAGCCTCCCGAGAAGACGCCGACCGAGTGGTCGAGGTCGTCACCGGTCTCGGTGAGGGCGTAGGAGAGGTGGGTGAAGGTGTGGCCGGGGGTGGCCAGTGCGGTGACCCGCATGCGCCCGCCCACCTCGACGGTCTCGCCGTCGGCCACCGGGGTGCGCTCGAACGACACGTCGTCCTCGCCGTTGACGAGGTAGGCCGCCCCGGTGTGCTGCGCGAGGGCGAGGCCACCGGTGAGGTAGTCGTTGTGGATGTGGGTCTCGAAGACGTGGGTGAGCCGCACGCCGTGCTCGTCGAGCAGCGACAGCACGCGGTCGATGTCGCGCTGCGGGTCGACCATGAAGGCGACCTCGCCGTCGTGCACGAGGTAGCTGCGATCGCCGAGCGTGGGGGTCTCGATCGGGACGACGGTGAGGGCACTCATCGGGCACCTCCCGTGGCGGCACCCGTCTGGACGGGGCGGCCGGACTCGACCCAGGCGCTGGTGCCGCCGATCACGTTGACGGCGTCGAAGCCCTGGGCGACCAGGACGTCGGCCATCGCGCTGCTGCGGTTGCCCGAGGCGCAGATGACCAGGACCGGCTCGTCGCGGCTGATCTCGTCGAGGTGGGACGTCAGGCGCCCCATGGGGATGTTGACGGCGCCCGGAGCGTGCCCGGCGGCGTACTCGCCGGTCTCGCGGACGTCGATGAAGCTCGCGCCGTTCTCGAAGGCGGCTGCGGCCTGGTCGATGGTCATCTCACGCATGTGGGAATCCTTCCTGCCCGAAGGGCGGGTTCGATCACCCCGAGGGGGGCTGTGCCACCTACGTTAACACAACCCCCCGGGGGGTTACGAGTTCACCAGGAGGCCACGGCGAAGAAGGTGGCTCCGCCGTCGGTGCTGTGCTGCAGGCTCTCGGTGGTGGCGACCCAGACGTCGTCCCCGGGCCCGGTGGTGAGGGCCTGCACCTGGGTCCGGCCTGCGACGCCGCGGCGGTCCCACTCCACGAGATCGTCACTGGCGTGAACGGCGCCGTCCGGAGCGACCCCGACGAGGGTCCCGTCGTCGCTGAAGTCGACCAGCTGGAGCAGGGGTGCCGATGGCAGGGCGGTGAAGGACCGGCCGGCGTCTCGGCTCACCTCGGGGCCGCCGTCAGTCGTGGCGACGATCGCCGAATCGTCCGCGGCGAGGTCGTAGGCGTCCGTGCCGCTCGCGCCCTCCACCCATGTCGCACCTGCATCGTCGCTCACCTGCAGTGCCCCCAAGGCTCCGTCGTAACCGACCACACCGCCCGACCAGGCGTCGAGCGCATGGAAGTCGGCCTCGCCCGCCAGGGAGACCGAGCGCCAGGTCTGCCCGCGATCCGTAGATGTGATGAGGCCCAGTGCCATGGGGCCCTCCTCGTCGTGGCCGGGATGGCCACTTGCGAAGAGCCGACCGTCGGGTCCGACGGTGAATCCCATCAGGTCGGTCGTGAGGTCGCCGACCTTGGTGAGCTCGCCGTTCGCGTAGGCCACCAGCCCGGTGTGGGTGGCGATCAGGACTCGATCGGGGTCGGCCGGGTCGACGCCCATGCCGTGGACGTGGGAGACGTCGACCGCTCCGCCCGCGCCGGGCGCAGCGCCGTCCCCGCTGGCCCCGTCGTTGCCGCAGCCCGACAGCAGCGCCAGCACCGCTGCGCAGCCCGCGATCGCGGAGCGCCTCATCCGATCAGCGCCTCGAGGGTCTCGATCTCGGCCGTCTGCGACTCGATGATGCCCTCGGCCAGTGCGATGGCCTCCTCGTTGACGCCCGACAGATCGGAAG
>NZ_JAXMNS010000250.1:0-5707 GCF_034670285.1 Nocardioides sp.
CCACGCCGCCCCCCAGGGCGCGGCCTGCCGCGTGACCTGGCTGCGGCTCAACCACGGCGACGTGGAGCGGGGGATCGAGCGCTATCGCACCTCGGTGCTGCCGGCCATCGAGGGTCTCCCCGGGTTCTGCAGCACCAGCCTGATGATCAACCGCGACCTGGGTCGCGCGTGCAGCACGACGACGTACGACACCGCGGAGTCGATGGCCGCCAGCCGCGACCGCAGCTGGGCGCTCCGGGAGTCCGCGGTGCGCGAGGTCGGCGTCGACGTGATGGACGTGGCCGAGTTCGAGCTGGTCGTCGCGCACCTGCGGGTTCCCGAGCTGGTCTGACCTCAGGAGACCTTGCGCAGCCTGTCGTTGACCTCCAGCAGACGGGCGATGGTCTGCGCCGCGAGCTCGTCGGTGTGGCGGAAGAGGGGCACCGAGACGCTCACGGCGTCCGTGACGACAGCGCTGTGCCGAGGGACGATCGCGACCGCGTAGCACTGCACGTCGGCGGAGTTCTCCGAGCGGTCGACGGCATAGCCGTCGCGGCGCACCTGGGCGAGCTCGCGCAGGAGCGCGTCGTGGTCGGTGTTGGTGCCGGGGGTCAGGGCGACCAGGTCACGGGGGAGCAGCCGCTCCACGCCCGCGGTGTCGCGCGTCGCGAGCACTGCCTTGCCGAGACCGGCGGCGGGTTCCTCTACGGGCTGGCCGACACGACCACGAGCCCGGTCCTCGTGCACGCCCCCGTGGTCGTCTTCGGCCTCTGGAGCCTCGTCGTCGCCGCGGTCCTCGTGCGTGGCACGCCGAGCTGTCATGAACAGGTCAACTCCTAGCCCGTTCGTGCCATTGCTTTCTGGGGTCGCCGCGAGGATGGTGGAAGCGGTGGCGGTGCCGCTCGGTGCCGCTCAGGGTCTGGGGGTGGTGACGAGAGCGGTCCGAACAACGGGTCTCGGGCAGATGCGCGCTCCAGCGCCGGAAAGTGCCACCCATGTCCATTTCAGTTGCAGCAACTCAGAGCGGAACCGTCCGATTCGAAGATGACCAGGTCGCCGAGCTCCGCACGGTGTTCCGCGGTCAGGTGTACGCGCCGGGCGATCCCGGCTACGACGAGATGAGAGCGGTCGAGAACCTCGCGATCGACTGTCGTCCTGGTCTCGTCATCAGGTGCTCGGGGGAGGCCGACGTCATCGACGGAGTACGCCTCGCTCGCGAGCGAGGCCTGCTCCTCGCCGTGCGTGGGGGCGGTCACCACGTGGCCGGTCACGGCACGGTCGACGGCGGGCTCGTGCTCGATCTGCGCGACATGAACGCCGTGTGGGTCGATCCGGTCAACAAGTCGGTCCGTGTGCAGGGCGGCGCCACGTGGGGTCAGGTCGACCGGGAGGCCCAGGTCTTCGGTCTCGCGGTGCCCGGCGGTGTCGTGTCGACCACCGGGGTCGGCGGACTCACCCTCGGGGGAGGCATCGGCTGGCTCCACCGCAAGTGGGGGCTGGCCTGCGACAACCTGCTCTCGGCCCAGGTCGTGCTGGCGTCCGGGGACCTCGTGACCGCCAGCGCCGATGAGAACGCCGACCTGTTCTGGGCGCTCCGTGGCGGCGGGGGCAACTTCGGGGTCGCGGTCGACCTCACCTTCACCGCGCGCGAGATCGGGCCCAGCGTCGCCCTCGCCGTGGTCTTCCACGAGGCCTCGGCCGGCCGAGAACTCATGCCCAAGTGGCGTGACCTCGCCCTTCGCTGTGGCGACGAGGTCACCACGCGGGCGTTGTACTGGTCGTTGCCGGCCGCGCCGGACCTGCCGCCGCCGCTCCAGGGCAAGGACGTCTTCATCGTGGCGGCGCTGTACGCCGGCGATCAACAGGAGGGCCAGTCGACCATCGAGGAGTTCCGCGGGCTCGGCGAGCCACTCTTCGACATGAGTGAGCACCTCCCGCACTATCGTGCGCTCCAGGCCGGCTTCGACCCTCTGGTCACCGGCCATCACAGCTACTGGAAGTCGACCTACCTCGACGAGCTGAACGACGAGACGTTGGAGTTCATCCACTCGAAGGCGATGTCGCGCCCGGACCCCAGTGTGCTCATCCACGTCCCGATCATGGGCGGTGCCACGGCGGCCGTCCCGGCCGAGGACACGGCGTTCGGCGATCGCAGCGCACCCTTCATGCTGAGCATCGATGGCAACACCTACGATCCGGCGAACTACGAGGCCGTTCGCGCGTGGGTGCAGGACACCATGGCGGAGGCCGGTCGGCTGCAGGGCGCGGGAGGTGCCTACCTCAACTTCTCGGGAGACGACGCCACCGACGAGACCGTGCTCCGACAGCAGTACGGCGGCAACCTCGCCAGGTTGCGGGCGGTCAAGGCGACCTACGACCCCGGCAACCTGTTCCGCATCAACAACAACATCACTCCGGCCTGAGGTCGTCTGCGTGGTTGGTCGCCCAGGCCCGGGCGACCAGCTCACGCAGGACGTCGGTGTCGACGTCCTCCAGACGCTTCACGTAGAGACAGCCCTTGCCCGTCGTGTGCGTGCCGAGGCGCTCGAGGAGGTCGGCGTTGCTGCCGTAGTAGGTCAGTCCGTAAAGCGTCAGCGCAGCCTGGCGAGGAGCCAGCCCGACGGCGAACCACTCGTGCCGCTTGCCGTCGGCCGTGGTGTAGCGAAGGGTCCCGAAGCCGACCATCGAGGCACCCCACATCACGGGCTCGGCTCCCGTGACCTCGCGCATCAGAGCGAGCACGTCCTGGGCATCCGCGCGGCGTCCGGGCTGCTCGACCCCGGCGAGGTAGGCCGCGACGTCGTCTGACGTGGGCTTGGTCTTGCGGGTTCCTGAGTCGGCCATGACTCCATGCTCGCAGCGCGCGTTGTGACCCGCGCCACTAGGCTGCGCCCATGAGCGCCGTCGATCACGAACGCAGGGCCGTCGAGCTGGTTCTCGGCACGACCCAGTACACCGAGGCACTGGCCGCGCTGCGCGAGCGCACCGGCCGTCCCGAGGAGGAGCTGCGGGCGGAGTCCGAGGCGGCGCTGACCGAGATGGCGGCGTTCGTCGACGAGTCGGCCTCCAAGATCTGGGACCGGATGGGCCGGTGGCTGACGCGCTCGTACGAGGTCGACGTCGACACCACCAGGCTCGCCGAGCTGTCCGAGCTCGGACGCAAGCACTCGCTGGTGTTCCTGCCCAACCACCGCTCCTACCTCGACCCGCTCGTGCTCCGGGCGGCCACGTCAGGCCACGGCTTCCCGAGCAACTACACGCTCGGCGGCATCAACCTCGCGATGTGGCCGCTGTCCGAGCTAGGCAAGCGCAGCGGCCTCATCTTCATCCGACGCTCCAGCCGCGACGACGCCGTCTACCCGGCCATGCTGCGGCTCTACCTCGGCTTCCTGCTGCGTCAGCACTGCAACCTCGAGTGGTACTTCGAAGGCGGTCGCACGCGCACGGGCAAGCTCCGGCCGCCGCGGATGGGCGTGCTGCGCTACCTCGTCGACGCCTTCCGCGCCAACGGCAACACCTCCGACGACGCCTACCTCGTGCCAGTCTCCATCGTCTACGACCAGCAGCACGAGGTCTCGGCTCTCTCGCGCGAGGAGAGCGGCGGCACCAAGGCGCCCGAGAGCCTCACCTGGCTCTACCGCTTCGCCCGGGCCCAGGGGCGGCGCCGCGGTCGCGTGCACGTGCGGTTCGGCCCTCCGCTCTCGTTGCGCGAAGCCCTGGCGGACGCCGGGTCGCGCGCTGAGTCCGACGACCTGACCGAGGTGGTGCCGCGCGTCGCCTTCGAGGTGGCCCACCGCATCAACGCCGCGACCCCGATCACGCCGTCGGCGCTCGTCGCCTTCGGCCTCCTCGACAACGACGGCCGGGCCATGACGCTCGCCGAGACCCTCGAGGTGCTCGAGCCTCTGGTCGCCTACGTGCGGCGGCGTCAGCTGCCGCTGACCGCCGACGTCGACCTCGGACGCCCCGAGGGGCTGCGTCGCGCCCTGGCCACCCTGGTGCGTGAGGGAGTCGTGGTCGAGTACGCCGGCGGGCTGGAGCCCGTCTACGCCATCGCGCCGGACCGCCAGCACGAGGCGGCGTTCTACCGCAACACCGTCACGCACTACTTCACCGACCGGGCGATCCTCGAGGTCGCGCTCGTCCAGGCCTCGCACGACCCCCTCACCGACACCGCCGACCACGCAGCCGTCGTCGCCGCCACCTGGGCGCGAGCCCTCGCCCTTCGCGACCTCCTCAAGTACGAGTTCTTCTTCGCCACCAAGCGTGAGTTCGATGCCCAGCTGCGTTACGAGATGGAGCTGGTGCGGCCCCGCTGGATCGAGGAGAAGCCAACCGCGAAGGAGATCGCTGCCCTCGTCACCGACTCCCACCTCCTCCTGGCGCACCGGGTCATCGGGCCGTTCCTCGAGGCCTACTCCGTGGTCGCGGACCGGTTGGTGACGCGCGAGCCCGCGGCACCGCTGGACGGCGACGCGCTGGTCGCCGAGAGCCTCGGCGTCGCCCACCAGCGCTGGCTGCAGCAGGATCTGCACTCGCCGGAGTCGATCTCCAAGGACCTCATGGGTGGAGCCCTCAAGCTCGCCGGTAACCGTGAGCTGCTCGGACCCGGCGGCGACGAGCTCCGTCAGCGCCGGCAGCACCTCGCCGACGAGCTGGCCGCAGCGGTCGACGCCATCGGCGTCGTTCGCTCGATCGCCGTGAAGCACTGAGCCATGGCGGACATCGACGACCTGCTCGCCGCCGTCGAGGCGGGTCCGCAGGGCCCCGAGGTGGGGGCCTTCTTCGACTTCGACGGCACCCTGATCCACGGCTACTCGGCGGCGCTCTACTTCCGCGACCGTCTCGCCAGCAGGTCGGTGGGCCCGCAGGAGCTCCTGGCCACCCTGGTCGAGGTGTTCAACATGCAGCAGCGAGGGCACGACGTGACCCGCCTGGTCGGGGTCGGGCTCGGCGCGCTGCGCGGCCAGAGCCTCATCGAGCTCGAGGAGATGGGCCAGCAGCTCTTCCGCTCCCGGATCTCGGGCCAGCTCTACCCCGACGCGCGCCGGCTGGTGCGCGCCCACCTCAGGGCCGGGCACACCGTCGCGCTCGCCTCGTCCGCCACGCGGTTCCAGGCCCAGGCAGCCGCGGAGGACCTCGGGATCGAGCACCTGCTGGTCACCGAGGTCGAGGCGCTCGACGGCATCGTCACCGGGCACGTCGACGGGCCGATCCTTTGGGGTCCCGGCAAGGCGGAGGCCGTGGAGGGCTTTGCCGCCCAACGGGGGCTGGACCTCTCGGAGTCCTATGCCTACGGCAACGGGGGAGAGGACGTCTTCTACCTCGAGACCGTCGGGCGACCGCGGCCCCTGAACGCCGACAGCACCCTCACCGCGGCGGCGGCGGAGCGAGGCTGGCCGATTCACCGGCTGCATCGGGAGCGACGGCTGACCCCGGGCAACGTCGTGCGCTCGGCGGCGTCGTTCGCGGGGCTCTTCACCGGCGTCGCCGCCGGTCTGGGGGCAGGGCTGCTCAACCAGGACCGTCGAGTGGCGCTCACCGTCGCGGCGGCCGTGAGCTCAGAGCTGGCGCTCGCCGGAGCAGGGGTGACGCTCGAGGTCGAGGGGGAGGAGCATCTGTGGCTCCACCGGCCGGCCGTCTTCGTCTTCAACCACCAGAGCCAGCTCGACGTCGTGGTGCTTGCGGCCCTGCTGCGGCGCGACTTCACCGGTGTGGCCAAGAAGGA
>NZ_JAXMNS010000251.1:0-5699 GCF_034670285.1 Nocardioides sp.
GAGTCCGGCAGCACCCAGGCGCTCCTGGTCGCGCAGTCCGTGGCGCTGGCGCTCGTCCTGGGCATCGTCTTCGCGCCGATCGACGCAGCGCCGCTGCTCTTCATGGCGGTGCCGGTCCTGGTCTGGGGCGCGATCGTCTTCGAGGTCCGCATCGCGGTCGGCCAGCTCTTCGTGCTCGCGACCGCGGTGATCGTGAGCACCACGGCCGGCCGAGGCCCGTTCGTCGCCTCGACCATCCCCGACGACCTCATCGGCACGATCTCCTTGGCCTACGTCGCCTGCGCCGCGCTCGTCACCCTGCCTCTCGCCGTGATCGTCACCCAGCGTCGCACGCTGACCGAGCGCGTGGCGTCCGACGAGCACCTCTTCCGGCGCACCTTCACCGAGTCGCCGCTCGGCATGGTCCTGATGCAGGACGACGGCGGTCATCTGGTGGTGACCGAGACGAACGCCGCTGCCCTCCGCATCTTCGGGGCGGAGTCCGACGAGGTCGATGGACGACGCTTCGCCGACCTGGTCGGGATGATCGACTACAGCGAGGACCCGTTCGGCCGGCTGCTGTCGCGCCGCGTTGACACCTGGCACGGTCAGGCCACCGTGCTCGGACGACCGGGGAGCCGCATCGACCTGGCGGTCGCAGCGATCACCGGCGCCCGCTCGACCCAGGTCTTCTCCGCCCAGCTGCTCGACCAGACCCAGGAGCAGGACAGCCGCCAACGCCTCGAGGACGCCCACAAGCTGACCGACGCCACCCTGGACACGGCGGCCTGCATCATCCTCGTCACCGACGAGAGCGGCACGATCGTGCGGATCAACGCCGCGACCAAGGAGCTCACCGGGTACGGCGAGGACTCGTTGCTCGGGTGCCTGCTGTGGGAGTCACCGCTGGCGGCGCTCACCCGCGCCGAGACCGAGGCGATGTTCTTGTGGCCCAACCGGTCGGGCTTCTCGATGGCCCGCGAACGGCTCTCCTACACCGCCTCCGGTGACCCGATCCGGCTGGTGTGGAACAACAACGTCGTGCGCAGCGAGGTCGACGCGCCGGCGTACGCCGTCCTGACCGGGGTGGACGTCACCTCCGAGCGCAGCAGCACCGGCCTGATCTCCCACCTCCTCCAGGCCTCGATCGCCACGGCGCTGATCGGCATGGACGTCTCCGGCCGGATCACGGTCATCAACGCGGGTGCGGCGCACATGCTCGGCAGCACGGCCGAGGAGCTGATCGGCCAGCCGTTCGTCTCGATCCTCGATCCCTCGCAGCTGCTGGTGCGCACCGGCGCGGTCGGCGAGCGCGAGGCGTTCCTGTGCCTGGTGGGCATGATCGGCACCGGCGAGGAGTCGGCCACGCGCGACTGGGCCTGGCGCACCCGCGACGGGCACGAGCTGATCGTCTCGATGACCTTGAGCGTCACCGACGACGACGTCGAGGACCGGGTCGGCTTCCTGTGCGTCGGTCGCGACGTCACCGAGCAGCGCGAGGGCCAGGACACGCTCGTCGCCGCCCTCGACAAGGAGCGGATGGCGGTGGAGCGGCTCCGCTCGCTCGACCGGGCGAAGGACGAGTTCGTCTCGACCGTGTCGCACGAGCTGCGCACGCCCGTCACCAGCATCCTGGGCTACGCCGAGCTGCTCCTCGACGGGGACGTCGTGCCGCCCGATCCCAAGCAGATCGGCATGCTTGAGACGATCTCGCGCAACAGCCACCGCCTGATCGCGATCTGCAACGACCTGCTGATGCTCAGCGGCTTCGAGTCACGCGAGACCCTGGCCAACCGGGAGACCTACGACCTGCGCGAGGCCGTGACCGTCGCCGAGGACTTCGCCCGCGCCGTCTGCGCCCAGCGCCCGCTCACCATCACCTTCTCCGCGCCCGACACCCCGGTGATGGTCTCGGGAGACCGCGGCCAGCTCGACCGGGTCTTCGTCAACCTCGTGAGCAACGCGATCAAGTTCACCGACGACGGCGGCAGGGTCGACATCAAGCTCTCGGTCGATGAGACCCTTGGCGCAGTGATCACCGTCGGCGACAGCGGGATGGGCATCCACAAGGACGACCACGACCTCGTCTTCCAGCGCTTCTACCGCACCGACGACGCGCACATCCGCGCCATCCCGGGCACGGGCCTGGGCCTCTCGATCGTCGCCGGCATCATCGGTGCCCACGGTGGCTCGATCGACCTCGACTCCGCGCTCGGGGAGGGCACGACCTTTACCGTTCGGCTCCCCGTCGTCGCCTGACCCGCGCGGGCCTCAGCCGACGGCAGCCGCGCGGTTGACGGCGCTGATCACTGCGCGCAACGAGGCCGTCACGATGTTCGCGTCGAGCCCGACGCCCCAGTAGAGCTCGTCGCCCACGGCGCACTCGACGTACGCCGCCGCGATCGCATCTCCGCCGGAGCTGAGGGCGTGCTCGTGGTAGTCGAGCACGCGGACGTCGAAGTCCTGCGGCAGCGCGTTGATCGCCGTCACGAAGGCGGCGATCGGACCGTTGCCGGTGCCCTCGAGCGTGAGGGCCTGGCCCTCCACGGTCACGTTGACGGTCAGGGCGTCCTTCTCCCCCGCCGCCGAGCTGGTGTGCACCGAGTCGAGGGCCAGCGGCGTCGTGCGGTCGAGGTACTCGGCGCGGAAGGCCGACCAGATCTCGTCCGGCGTGACCTCGCCACCGTCGGCGTCGGTGCGCTGCTGGATGACGCGGCTGAACTCGATCTGCGCACGTCGCGGCAGGTCGAGCTTGTGCTCGGTCTTGAGTATGTAGGCGACGCCGCCCTTGCCGGACTGGCTGTTGACGCGGATGACTGCCTCGTAGGAGCGCCCGACGTCCTTGGGGTCGATGGGCAGGTAGGGCACCGCCCACACCTGCTCGTCGACGCTGACGCCGGCGGCTGCCGCGTCGCGCTCGAGGTGCTCGAAGCCCTTCTTGATGGCGTCCTGGTGCGAGCCGGAGAAGGCCGTGTAGACGAGGTCGCCGCCGTAGGGGTGACGCTCGGCCACGCCCAGCTGGTTGCAGTACTCGACCGTGCGGCGGATCTCGTCGATACCGCCGCCACTGGCGAAGTCGATCTCGGGGTCGATGCCCTGCGTGAACAGGTTGAGGCCCAGGGTCACCAGGCACACGTTGCCGGTGCGCTCGCCGTTGCCGAAGAGGCAGCCCTCGATGCGGTCGGCGCCGGCCAGGTAGCCGAGCTCGGCCGCCGCGACCGCCGTACCGCGGTCGTTGTGGGGGTGCAGGGACAGCACGACGTGCTCGCGGTAGGCGAGGTTGCGGTCCATCCACTCGATGGAGTCGGCGTAGACGTTGGGGGTGGCCATCTCGACGGTGGCCGGCAGGTTGATGATCACCGGCTTCTCGGCCGTGGGCTCGAAGACGTCGAGCACGGCGTTGCAGACCCGGACGGCGAACTCGAGCTCGGTGCCGGTGTAGCTCTCGGGGCTGTACTCGTAGAAGACGGTCGTCTCCGGCACGCCCTCCTCGAACTTCTTGCACAGCCGCGCGCCGGTGACGGCGATGTCGGCGATGCCGTCCTGGTCGAGCCCGAAGACGACGCGGCGCTGGAGCGTCGAGGTCGAGTTGTAGAGGTGGACGATCGCCTGCTTGGCGCCGCGGATCGCCTCGAAGGTGCGCTCGATGAGCTCTTCACGCGCCTGCGTGAGCACCTGGATGACGACGTCGTCCGGGATGAGGTCGTCGTCGATCAGCTGGCGCACGAAGTCGAAGTCGGTCTGGCTCGCGCTGGGGAAGCCGACCTCGATCTCCTTGTAGCCCATGCGGACCAGCAGCTGGAACATCGCCAGCTTGCGGGTGGGCGACATCGGGTCGATCAGAGCCTGGTTGCCGTCGCGGAGATCGACCGCGCACCAGCGCGGGGCCTTCTCGATGCGCTTGGCGGGCCAGGTGCGGTCCTCGAGCACGACGGGCACAAAGGGCTCGTAGCGTGCGTGAGGCATCCCGCTGGGCTGCTGGGGATTGTTCGTGATCATGGAGCTTCTCCTGCGTGCGGTGGTCCGGTGGCTGAGTCGCCGACGCATGACGAACTCCGCAGCGAGGAGGTCGGCTTGCCCTAGCGGGCGGGGACCTCGCTGCGGCAGCGAAGGAGGAGAACTCTCGTCATGACACCTCCACCATAGCCACCCCTGACCAGCCGCGCAGGAACACGGTCACCTGATGGCCACCCTTGACCGGCCGATGCCGTACAAAACGGCGAGACCCGCGGCACCGAGGTGCCGCGGGTCTCGAACCGATCGCCCTGCCTGAAGATCAGGCGGAGCGAGCTGAGATCACTTGGTGTTGACGGTGATCTTCGCGACGCCGACGAGGACCTGGTCGGTCACGTCGTCGATGCCGTAGGTGTCGTTGAGCAGGCCGGCGGCCACGTCGGAGATGAAGACCTTCGTGCCCTCGAGGATGGCGGTGTCACCCTCGGTCTGCAGCGGCTTCAGGGTCGAGCCGTTGAGACGGAACAGGTAGGCGCTCGTGGCGGCCACGTCACCGTTGACGACGACGTCGCCGTAGACGCGGGAGACGGTCGGGTCGACGTTGAAGTTGCGCAGCTCGACGGTGATGTCACCGGCGGTCAGGCTCAGGCCCGAGTTCTCGTGCTGGATCTGGCCCACCACGTAGTTCGGGACGCTGCCGGGCTCGAACACCGAGACGTTGCCGCCGGTGATCGGGAACGACAGGACGTTGCCGTCGAGGCCGGCGTTGGAGAGCACGCCGGGCGTGACACCGAGGGCGTCAAGGGTGTCGAAGAAGGACTGGTCGACCGTGATCTCGGTCTGCTCGCCGGACAGGTTCTCGATCGTCGCAACGGCCTGGACCTTGTCGGCCGACTCGTTGTCGTCGCCACAGGCGGCGAGGGGGAAGGCGAGGAGCATGAGGCCGGCGATGCCGGCGGCGGTCTTGGTGCGGGGGCTGCGGAACTTCATGGTTTTTCCCAATCTCTAGTGTCGGTGTACATGGGTCATTCGCTGCTCCGGGCCATCCGGATTGGAGAGCCGCGTCACACTGCGCGAACCGAGAACGACTCGGGAGCGTAACGTCGAGGCGTGCCTCGCCTGCTCGTCGTCCATCACTCGCCGACCTCCGGCATGCGCGCGCTGACCGACGCCGTCGTCGCCGGGGCGAACGACGACTCCATCGAGGGCGTCGACGTCGCCGTCGTCCCTGCCCTCGAGGCGACGGCCGACGACGTGCTCGCGGCCGACGGTTACCTGCTCGGCACACCGGCGAACTTCGGCTACATGTCGGGCGCCCTCAAGCACTTCTTCGACTCGCTGTTCCTGGAGATCGGCGGAAGCCTCGCGGACGACGGCTCCGCGAGCGGCGCGGTCGCGCCTGGCAAGAAGCCCTTCGGGCTCTACGTGCACGGTCGCTACGACACCACCGGTGCGATCCGCTCGGTGCTCGCCATCACCGGCGCCCTCCCCTGGCGCCAGGTCGCCGAGACGCTCGACCGCACTGGCGACATCGGCGAGGACGACCTCGCTGCCGCCTACGAGCTGGGCGGAACCCTGGCCGCACTCCTCGCCTGAGCGGAGTGACCACCTCACGGTGGTTGAGGTGTGAGCGAAGCGAGCCTCGAAACCCCTCACGCCACCTCCGGAGGCTGAGCAGGGCGAGGTACGAGCCCGTCGACGAAGCCCCGGAACCGACCCACCACCTCCGGAGGCTGAGCAGGGCGAGGTACGAGCCCGTCGACGAA
>NZ_JAXMNS010000252.1:0-5673 GCF_034670285.1 Nocardioides sp.
TGAGCGTCTTCGCGCCTGGCTCGGCGGTGAAGGTGAACTCGAACGTGCCGTCGTCGGCGACGTCGAGCTCGCGGTCGTCGAAGGCCATCAGCGAGGTGGCGGCCGAGTCGGCGGTGTAGGCCCCGCCCATCACCTGGAACGACAGGTCGGCGCTGGTGCCGCGCTGTCCGCGCACCACGTAAGTGACGCCTTCGCGCAGGTAGGCGTTGAAGTAGACGGCGTCGGGGTTGTCGAGGCCCTGGCGGGAGAACTGGTGGGAGGGGTTGATGAAGAGCGGCCGGTCGAGGTCGTGGTCGAACGCCATCTGCATCGCCATCCGGATGCGTCCGGCGAGGTAGTCGTACCCCTCGAGCCGGTCGGCCTCGGTCTTGATGAAGGGTGCGTTCGCGATCAGCTCCTCCGCCTCGGCGATCGCGTCCTGCAGCGGCTTGGTCAGGTCCAGGGACTCAGTCATCGCGGACTCCGGCCTGCGCGAAGCGGACAATTGTGGGGTCTGGGCAGGTTCTGCGGCCCGAAACCTGTCCGAACGGCACAATTGTGGGATGGGTGCACATCAGCCGTTGGCCTTGCTGATGATGGTGTCGGCGTAGGAGTTGAGCGCGTCGACCTTCTTCTGCAGCGGCTCGGGGTCGGGGCCCATGATGTACGGGATCCGGAAGCCCACGATGCAGTCGGTGACGCCCTTGTCCTCGAGGCGCTTGATGCCGTCGAGGGTGTAGGCGTCGTAGGAGATCACGTGCACCTCGAAGTCGTCGCGGGTGTCGCCCTCCTCCGCACGGATCTCGGCGAGGCGCGTGAGCAGCCGGTCGAGCTCTTCGCCGTCGCCACCGGCGTGCATCCAGCCGTTGCCCTTGCGTACGGCGCGCCGCAGGGCGGCGTCCGCGTGGCCGCCGATGAGCAGCGGGATCGGCTCGGTGGCGCCGGGGCACTGCTTGAGCTCGTCGATCTCGAAGAACTCCCCCGAGTAGCGGAAGTACTCCCCGGTGGTCAGTCCCTTGAGGATGTCGAGGCACTCGTCCATCCGCTTGCCACGGCGCGCCCACTCCACGCCCATCGCGTCGAAGTCCTCCGGCCAGGGCGAGAGCCCGACGCCGAGCCCGAGGCGGTTGTCGGACAGGAACGCCAGGGACGAGGCCTGCTTGGCGACCAGGACCGGCGGTCGGATCGGCAGCTTGTGGACGAACGGCGTGAGTCGCAGCGTCGTGGTCTGCGCGAAGATGTGGGCGCAGAGGATCATCGTCTCGATGAACTCCTTGCAGTCGAGGAACGCCCGGTCGCCGGTGTCGGTGTAGGGATACTTGGAGTCCGACTCCTTGGGGTAGATCAGGCTGTCGGCGACGGTCATCGACGTGTAGCCGGCCGCCTCGGCGGCTTGGGCGAGCGGGGCGTAGTACGACGCCTGCGTCATCGCCTCGGCGTAGGAGAACCTCATGGGAGCCTTTCGGTTGTCGAGCTGACCGAAATATAGAACGTGTTCCAGTTTTGTGCCAGAGTTCAGCCTGTGGACCTCCAGGAGATCAGCGACCGGCTCGAGATCGCAGACGTCATCACCCGCTACACCCGCGGCATCGACCTGGGGGAGTGGGACCGGCTCGACACCGTGTTCACCCCGGACGCCGACATCGACTACACCGAGTCGGGCGGCATCCACGCCTCCTACGCCGAGGTGAAGCCGTGGCTGGCCGAGATGCTGCCGGCCTTCTTCCCCCGCCGGATGCACACCATCGGCCAGGTCGAGGTCGTCTTCGCTGCTTCCGACGGGGCCTCAGACGGGGCCTCAGAAGGGGTCTCAGAAGGGGCCCCGGACGCGGCGAGCGTGGTGGCCTACTTCGACAACCCGATGCCGATGCACGACGGCGAGGGTGGCGAGAAGATCGTCGAGATCGGCGGGATGTATCACCACGAGATGGTGCGCACCGCCGACGGCTGGCGCAGTCGTAGGCTCCACGAACACGTCGTCTGGAAGAGGGGCCTGTAGTGCCTGAGAAGCCCGGAGACCTCAGCGCCGCCGAGATCGAGAAGCGCAAGAAGGCGCTGGCCAGTCCGGCGACCGCCAAGATCATCAAGTACGGCGCCAAGGCGCAGGTCAAGGTGTTCCGTCTGACCAACGGCCGCATCGGCAGCAAGTGGCGCATCGGGGCGGGCTGGAAGAACCCGGTCCCGACGCTCCTGCTCGACCACGTCGGCCGCAAGTCGGGCACCGTCTTCACGACGCCGCTGCTCTACCTCGAGGACGGCGCCGACCTGATCGTGGTCGGCTCGCAGGGCGGACTCCCGAAGAACCCGCAGTGGGTCGCCAATCTCCAGGCCACGCCCGACACCACGGTGCACCTGCGTGGTGGACGTCGTGACGTCCGGGCGCGCGTCGCCGAGCCGGACGAGCGCGAGCGGCTGTGGCCCCTCCTGGTCGACCTGTACGCCGACTTCGCGACCTACCAGACCACGACCGACCGAGTGATCCCGGTCGTCATCCTGGCGCCGCGTTGATCCACGCCTCGGGTGCGGCGGCGACGCCTGACCGTTTGGATCGAGCGTGCGGGCCAGTGACAATGGCAGCGTGATCAGCGACAAGCTCCAGCGAGCGAACCCCGAGGGGCCCCGCAACGAGCACCCGATCCTGGCCGGACTGGTGGCCTTCGTGGCCGTCGTGGTCGTGGTGGCGGGGGTCGTGGGGGTCGCAGCACTGATCGGCAGCCGGGCGCTCGGGTTCTCCGACGACGGCGTCGTCGACACCAGTGGGTCGGTGCAGGAGACGCTGTTCCTGCCCAGGCCGTCGGAGACCGACGAGCCGGGGACGCCCTACATCACGCTTCCCGGTCAGACCGAGACGAGCAAGCCGAAGAAGAACAACAAGCCCTCCAAGACGCCGAAGCCGGTCAAGCTGATCTCGCTCAGTGCGGCCCAGACCGCGGTCGGGCCGATGGAACCCATCGACCTCACCGGCGACTACGCGGCCGGGGAGGGGGCGATCCTTCGCGTGCAGCAGTTCGAGAACGGTCAGTGGGGCGACTTCCCCGTGACCGCGTCGGTCAGCGGCGGGCGGTTCTCCACGTTCATCCAGACCGGCAACCCGGGTCTCAACCGGTTCCGCGTGATCGACACCGACACCGGCGAGGCGTCCAACGAGATCAAGGTCCAGATCGGCTGACGACGCCCCGACGCGGACGTCGGGATCCTGGCGGCGCCAGGCGCAGCTGGCCCCCGAGCACGCCGGCGACCACCAGCGACATGCCGAGTGCCTGGGGCCAGCCGAAGAGCTCGCCGGCGAAGGCGATGCCGAGGACGGTCGCCACCACGGGGTTCAGCAGCCCCACCAGAGCCACGGATCCGGCCGGCAGCACGCTGAGCCCGTAGAACCAGCAGGCGTAGGCCACGACGGTGCCCACGCCTCCGATCCACAGGAAGCCTGCGACCGCGGCGGTGTCGAGCCGAGGCGGAGCGCCCTCGACGGCGAGGGCGAGCGGCAGCAGCAGGAGCCCGCCTGCGACGAGCTGCCAGGCGACGAGGTCCAGCATCGGGACCGGCTCGGAGGAGGCCCCGCGGGAGAAGCGCCACTTCTTGACCAGCACCGAGCCCAGCCCCGCGACCGCGACCGACGCGATCGCCGCCGTCAGACCGATCGGGTCGACGGACTCAGGGGAGCGCAGCACGAGCAGGCCGACGCCGCTGAGCCCGACGAGGGCTGCGATCACCCGCACCACCACCGGTCGCTCGTGGATGATCGGCCACGCCAGAGCCATCACGGCGAGTGGCAACGTGGCCTGCACCGTGGCGGCGAGCCCCCCGGGAAGCCGGTAGGCCGAGAGGAAGATCAGCGGGAAGAAGAGTCCGAAGTTCAGCGCCCCGAGTGCTCCTGACTTCCACCACCACTCGCCGTGCGGGAGCGAGCGGCGTACGGCGAGCAGCAGGAGCCCGGCGGGCAGGGCTCTCACCAGGGCGGCGAAGAGTGGCCGGTCCGGCGGCAGGAACATCTCGGTGACCAGGTAGGTCGTGCCCCAGGCCGCGGGCGCCACGGCGGTCAGGGCCAGCGCGCGCCACAGGTTCGTCTCCACGCTCGCGAAACTATCGGAGCGCGGTCGGTAGGCGGGTACTCGTACTCAGGCCAACGGTCGCGGCGTGCGTCAGTCTGGGCACATGACCTCCTCAGGATCGCTGCGTCGCGCCGTCGTCGCCACCACCATCGGCTCCTTCTCGATCGCCGCGCTGCTCGGCGTGCTGGCGCTGCTCGGCAGCGGTGACTTCGGGGACGGCCAGGCTCGGATCCTCCTGACGACCCTCACGGTCGGCGTCTCGAGCGTCGCCGTGCTCTGCTACCTCGCGACCGGCGGGACGCCGTACGAGCGCGTGGGTCTGACCGGCGGCATCGTGGTGTTCATCCCGCTGCTCACGTCGCTGATCCTCATCTGGGGCGACAACTCGTTCGACGAGGACGGACTGCTGAAGACGTTCGGCGTCGGGTTCGTGCTGGCCGCCACGCTGGCGCAGGTCTCGCTCCTGCTGGTGCTGACCCGGGGGCACAAGTCGCTCCGTGCGCTGCTCGTCTCGACCCTGGCGCTGGCGGGCCTGCTCGCTGCCCTGGTCTCGGCGGCGATCCTCGGAGTCGAGGGCGGCGGGTGGTGGCGCCTCATCGGCATCGTCGCCATCCTCGACGTGCTCGGCACGGTGGTGGCGATTGCGCTCGGCGCCTTCGGCCGCGTCGGCGGCCAGAAGGCGCCCGGTCCGCTGACGACCTCGGCTGCGGCAATAGTTCTTCCGGCACCGCTGGCCCTGGCCCTCGACGAGCGGTCGCGACTCACCGGTCGATCGCGTGAGGACCTCGCGGCCGAGGCCCTTGCGCGCTACCTCGACTCCGGGGGCCCGAGAACGAGATGACCGGTCATGTCGTCGCGGGTCCGGCGACGAGCTGGAGCGTGCGGACGACCACGGAGCGTGGGAGGTCGAGGACCCAGGTCACTGCATCCGCCACTTCTTCGGGGCTCAGCATCGGCATCGAGGCCTGGTCCTCCGCGGTCTGCATCTCGGTCGCCACCTCCGCTGTCTCGACGACCGTGACCCGCACCCCGTCAGCGCGCAGCTCGGCGTGCATGCTCTCGCTGAACGAGGTGAGCCCCGCCTTGCTGGAGACGTAGCCCGCGGCCCCAGGCCCCGGAAAGCGAGCGGCGAGCGACGAGACGTTGATGATGTCGCCCGAAGCCTGGGCGCACATGATCGGCACCGCCGCGCGGGTGGCGAGCATGGGCGCGAGCAGGTTGACGTGGAGCTCCTCGTCCCACGCGCCGTCCGGCGAGGTCGCGGCGGTGTCCCAGTGGCCCACGCCGGCGTTGTTGACCAGCACGTTGAGCTCGCCCCATCGCGCGGCTGCCTGGTCGACCGCCTGCTCGGCTGCCCGAGGGGCAGCGAGATCGCTGACCAGCACATGCGCTTGCCCGCCGCGCCTCTCGACCTCGGCCGCCACGCCGTGCAGCTGCTCGGAGCGTCGACCTACGAGCGTGATCCGGGCACCGCGATCGGCAAGTGCGAGTGCGACTGCCGCTCCGATCCCGCTCGAGGCGCCCGTGATGAGCGCGGCGCAGCCCGGCATCGTGACTCCCGTCGTCGGTGGCCTCCGACTCTGCCGGAGGACGGACGGGGTGACAACCCCCACCAGCCCGGGCTGTGCGGTAGAGCTGCTCC
>NZ_JAXMNS010000253.1:0-5668 GCF_034670285.1 Nocardioides sp.
CGGGCTCCTGACGCCGTGGAAGGGACAGCAGGTGCTGCTCGACGCGGTGCCGCTGCTCGAGGAGTCCGCGCGCATCGAGATCCTCGGTGGCACCCTGCCCAAGGACACGGCGTACGCCGAGGGGCTCGCCGCCCAGGTCGACGCCCTCGGGATCGGTGACCGGGTCGACATCCTCGGCCACCACCCCGACCCGCTGGCCCGCATGCGCACGTGGACGATCGCCGTCAGCGCGAGCACCGACCCCGAGGCCTGCCCGCTCGCCGTTCTTGAAGCGATGAGCATCGGGCTGCCCGTCGTTGCGACCGACCACGGGGGTGCGCCGGAGGTGCTTGACGGGGCCGGACTGCTGGTGCCGCCGCGAGATGCCGCGGCACTGGCGGACGCCGTGAACTGTATGGTCCGGGACACCTCGTTGCGCACAGCCAGTGCACAGCAGGGGCTGGAGCGGGTCTCCTCGGCCCACCGGCTCGACGTCCAGACCGCCCTTCTGCTCGACGTACTCACCCTGTCCACTCGGGAAGGACCCACGACATGAGAGTGCTGTTCGTCAACGAGAACATCGGCGGGCACCGCAGCGTCCACAACAACCTGCGGTCGTCCTTGGTGGCTCACCCGGACGTCGAGGCGGAGTTCCTCGACGTGCCCAAGGCGGCGGGTTTTCGGCGTGCCGTCGGCACGTCCGTCCCGGGGCTCGGTCGGCTCGACCTGGACCTCCAAGCCCTGCGGGCGCAGCTCGCGCTCAGCGGGTGGGTACGCCGGCGACTGCGGGCCAGCATGCACCGCTTCGACGTCGTGCACGTCTACACCGGCAACGCCGGGCTGCGCAGCGCCGACCTGCTGGCCTCGATGCCCTCGGTCGTCTCGACGGACGCCACCAACGTCACCAACGCCTACCGGTTGCCCAACCGCGAGCCCACCCGGTTCACGCCGCGCGTCATCAAGGCTGCGCAGCGCTGGGAGACGCCGGTCTACCACTCGGCCTCCCTGGTGGTCGCCAACACCGAGTGGATCGCCCGCTCGCTGCGGGCCGACTACGCCGTTCCCGAGGAACGGCTGCGGGTCTTCCCGTTCGGCATCGTCGCGCCGGGTCTCGCGGACGGTCCCGCCCCCGGGGTGCATGCCGGCGACCGCCTGCCCCAGCTCGTCTTCGTCGGTCACCAGCTCGAGCGCAAGGGCGCCCTGCGCCTGCACCGGTTGCACCAGCAGCACCTCGCCGACGAGTGCGAGCTGGTCATCGTGACCAGCGAGCCCGTGCCGCCCGGGCGCAACGTCCGAGCCGTGCACGACGTCACCGTCGGCAGCGGTCGCCTGTGGGAGGTGCTGCGCGAAGCCGCGATGTTCGTCTTCCCCAGCCAGATCGACCAGGCCCCCAACGCCGTGCTCGAGGCGATGGCTGCCGGTCTGCCCGTCGTGGGGCTCCAGGTCGCCGCCATGCCCGACACCGTGCCGGAGTCCTGTGGCCGCCTGGTGGAGAAGGACGACGACCGCGCCCTGGTCGCCGTCCTGCGCCAGCTCGTGCGCGACCCGGCGCTGCGGGCCGAGCTCGGCGCCAACGCGCGTCAGCGGTTCGCCTCGGAGTACGACGCCGCCATCTCCACCGCGCGCCTGGTCGACACCCTCAACGAGGCGCGCGAGCTCTTCGCCGGTGCCCGGTCGAGCACGTGAGAGGCTGAGCTGATGGGAGCCGCGGACAAGCTCAAAGCGCCGCTGAGCGCCGCCGGGCGGCTGGTCACCCGTCGCTCCGGACGGGGTGGGGGAGTGGTCCTCGCCTACCACGACGTCGTGGCCGGAGCAGAGGTCGACGGACCGTGGAGCGTCACCGCCGACCAGCTCAGCACCCACCTGCGCGTCGTACGACGCCTCGGCTTCACCTTCGTGACCCTCGCCGACCTCACGCGCCGCACCCTGGCCGGCGAGTCGGTCGACGGACTCGCGGCGATCGCCTTCGACGACGCCCTGGCAGGCGTGGCGCGCAACGCGCTGCCGATCCTGCACGAGCAGGGGGTGCCCAGCACCCTGATGACCGTCAGCACCGCCTGGGGCAACCAGCCTGCCTGGTGGCCCGGCTCCGACCGCACGATGACGCGCGCCGAGCTCGCCGAGGCGGTCGGTCACGGGGTCGACCTCGCGGCCCACACCCGCACCCACACCTCCCTCACGGCGCTGGCCAGCGGCCCGGCCGGGGCGTTGCGGGACGAGGTCGAGGGCTGTCGCGACGAGCTGGAGGACCTCACCGGTGCTCCGGTGAAGCTCTTCGCCTATCCCTTCGGTCACCACGACCCGGCGGTGCGCGAGGCCGTCGAGACCGCCGGCTACGACGCGGCGTTCACCTTTCTCAACGGTCGGGTCGGCTCCGGACTCGACCGGCACCGACTGCCACGGCTGACCATGGGTGCTCACCAGAGCGCTGCGCGACTCGCCTACCACCTGGCGCGTCCGGCGCACTCGTGGCCCGACCACCAGGTCGATCGCGTCGACGGCGGCGAAAATCCGGCTGACTAGACACCCAGATGTCATCATGGGTCAATGCGACCCGTGCGTCGCACCACCATCAGCCCACCACCGGCCCACCAACGGCCTTGCATTGCCATCGGGGAGTACGTTCGTGAGCACACCTAGGACATCAGCGCGGCGCGACGGGCGGGCTCGGCGTGCCCTTGTCGGGACCCTGCTCGCCGGCCTGGCCCTGGGGGTCACCTCGATCCCCCCGACCCCGGCCAGCGCTGCGCTCGTCGAGGCCCGACCCATCTTCACCCCCTTGGCCGGCGCCCTGACGACCTCGAGCGCTGTCGACCGGAACGCCGCGCTCCCCGACGCGAGCATCTCGGAGAAGAAGAAGGGCAAGAAGAAGCGTCGCCACGGACGGCTTCGGATCGGGATCAGCACCGGGTTCAGCATCATGTATTCCGGCGACAAGAGGCTCGACAAGGACCTGGCCCGCTCCGAGAACTTCGGCGCCGACCAGCTGCGCCTCGACATCAGCTGGGCGATCATCGAGCACGAGCAGGGGGTCTACGACTGGTCGCTGACCGACCGGCTCCTCAGTCGCACCAAGGCGAAGGGCATCAACGTGCTCGGCGTGATCGGGTTCGCTCCCGACTGGAGCCACAACCCGGACCAGTCGGTCAAGCCTGAGCTGTTCGCCAAGTTCGTCGACCTCGCCGCCAAGCGCTACGCCAACAAGGTCGCCGCCTGGGAGATCTGGAACGAGCCCAACCAGGACCGCTCGTGGAAGGCCAAGCCGAACCCGCGCGCCTACGCGCGGATGTTCGAGCAGGCCTCGGCCAAGATCCAGAAGCGTGACCCGAAGGCCAAGATCCTGATGGGTTCGTTGGCTCCCGCGGTCGACGACCCCGACGGCATCGAGATCTCGCCGATCACCTTCCTCAAGGGCGTCTACCGCGCCAAGATCGACCGCTCGTCCTACGACGTCATCTCGGTGCACCCCTTCAGCTATCCCGCGCTGCCCAGCGGCGACGAGGACTGGAACACCTTCAACAGGCTGCCCGACATCTACCGGGTGGTGAAGCGCAACGGCGACGGCAAGAAGCCCTTCTGGCTCACCGAGTACGGCGCCCGCACCGGGTCGTCCTCGCGCTCGGTCAACTACAAGCGGCACACCAAGCTGATGATCGATGCCTACCGCGAGACCAAGAAGCTGCCGTTCGTGCAGGCGCTCTTCTTCTACTCCCTGCGTGACGCCTCGCCGAACCTCAAGGAGCCCGAGGACAACTTCGGCCTGCTGAAGTTCAACGGCCGGCCCAAGCCCGCCTACAAGGCCGTGCGCCGTGAGCTGATCAGGAACCCCTGACCGATGGATCTGATGGAGCACGCCGCCGCGGTCTGGGCGCGCAAGTACCTGTTGCTCGCCGTGGCCCTGACCGTGGCGATCGGCGTCTACGCGCTGCGCTCCACCGCGCCAGAGCAGTACGAGGCGACCACGACGTTGCAGATCCGCCTGCCCGACACCCAGGTCGGTGACCCGTCGAGCCAGGCTGACTTCTACGGCGAGACCGTCGTGGGACTGGCCACGAGTCGACTGGTCGTCGAGCAGGCGCTCGCCGCCGTCGACCGTGACGACGACCCGGACGACGCGGCCGACGACATCACCGCGGCCGCCGACGGCGACAGCTTCCTCGAGCTCGGCGCCTCCGGCTCCACTCCTGAGGAGGCAGTTGACCTGACCGTCGCCCTCGCCGATGTGTTGATCGAGCAGGTCGCGGCCGAGCAGGCTGCCGACTTCGCCAACCAGCGGGCGGCCGTCACGCAGGCGGTGGCCCAGCTCGGACGCGACCGGCGCACCGCGTTGAGCGACGGCACCGACCCGTTCGAGAGGGCTGCCCTCGATCGCGAGCGCGAGGCACTCCTGGGCTCGTTGCGCACCATTGCCGAGAAGACGCCCTGGCGCCTCGAGGTCGTCGTGCCTGCCGTGGAGCCGCGATCGCCTTCGGCGCCGACGCCCACCCGTGACGCCCTGCTGGCGCTGATCCTCGTGCTCATCCTCGGCGCCGAGCTCATCGTCGCCCGTCGCGCTTGGCGTGGCTCGCTCTCGGTGCGCGATCCCGCCAAGGACGCCGGTGACGTGGCCGGGGTGCCCGCCCTCGTGGTGCGTCCCGACCAGTCCGCCGCGGCTCTCACGCCGCTCCTTCCCGCCATCGGCTCGGCACGAGCTGTCAACGTCATCCAGAGCGGTCGCGTGCCCCAGGCCCACACCGTGGCGCTCCTCGCCGAGCTGTTGGCCGCGCGGGGCGAGGACGTCCTGCTCATCGACGCCGGCAAGGCGCGACCGACCGTCCACGCCGAGTACGGCCTCGACGTGGCCCCTGGCCTCGCCGAGCTGCGTCGCTCGGGCAACCTCGAGACCCGACTCAAGGACCTGCCGGGCTCGCGAGGGGTCCACGTGCTCCCCGCCGGCGAGGTCGAGCTGAGCAGCAAGACCCGCCGACTCGCCGACGTGGTCAAGGCGGCCCCGCAGGACCGGATCGCCCTCGCGACCAGCGTCTCCAGCGTCGACGGTCTGCTCGACGTGGTCGCCGACCTCGACGGCCCGCTCGTGCTCGACGTGGACGGCGACATCACGAGGAAGCAGCTGCGCTCGCAGGTCGAGACGCTGCGCGGGCTGGGGCTCGACCTCGTCGCCGTGACGGTCTCCACCGGCGACCGCACCTCCGGCCGCCGCGCCGCTGCACGTCGTACGTCGTCGCTCGCCGAGGCGTGACCCCTCAGGAGTCGCCCCGGCATCCCGGGTGTCCCGGGTGCCCGAGGTCGTGTGCCGGAGGTCGTGTGCCCGAGGTCACGCTAGCTGAGTTTGCAAAGTGCTAACTCCAGCAAGCACTATAGGGACATGGCCAAGAGCAAGGTCGGGCAGACCGTCGAGTCGCTCGGTGACTACCTCAAGGAGCAGCGCGTAGCCTCGCGTCTCTCCCTGCGGCAGCTCGCCGTGCAGGCCGGCGTGTCGAACCCGTACCTCAGCCAGATCGAACGTGGTCTGCGCAAGCCCTCGGCCGAAGTACTGCAACAGATCGCTCGTGCGTTGCGGATCTCCGCGGAACAGCTCTACGTCCGTGCCGGGATCATCAGCCCCGACGACGGTGTCGGGGGGTCGGTGGAGATCGCAGTGTTGAGCGACACCGGGCTCACCGAGCGACATATCTGAAGAGCACACGTC
>NZ_JAXMNS010000254.1:0-5663 GCF_034670285.1 Nocardioides sp.
GACGCCGTCCTCGAACGAGGTCTGGGCGACGACACGCACCTGGCCGTTGATCTGGATCGCCTCGGCGCCGACCGACCGCAGCTCCTGGATCGTGTCCAGCATCGAGCCCACCGACACGGTGCCGGTCTCCTCGGCTATGGTCACCCGGATGCCGGGGCCGGTGACGGGCACGACGCCGGCCCGCACGTTGAGGCTGTCGACCTCCTGCTGCGCCTGCTCGACCGCGGCACGGCGCTGCCCGGTCTCCGAGCGCAGCTCGGCACGGGCATCGGTCAGCCGGTCGATCTCGGCCTGGGTGCGTTGCGTGGTGCCGGCGAGGCCGTTGAGGACGTCGATCAGGTCCTGCTCGCGCAGCCCCGAGTAGGTGGAGGCGTCCTTGGTGTTCTGGATCTGGACGATCCCGGCGAAACCCACCAGCGCCAGCAGCACCGCGACGACGATCTGGCGCCGCGAGGAGTGACGCACGGCCTTCCACAGGCGAGCGCGCCCGGTCTCCCCCGTGGCCGGGTTCGTCTGGTCAGGCATGGAAGAGATGGCGTCGGATGGCGGCGACGTTGGAGAAGATCCGGATGGCCAGCACGACGACGACGCCGGTCGAGAGCTGGCCGCCGACACCGAGCCGGTCACCGAGGTAGACGATGCCGGCGGCGATGAAGACGTTGCTCACGAAGGAGACGACGAAGACCTTGTCGTCGAAGATGCCGTCGAGGTAGGCGCGCAGGCCACCGAAGACAGCGTCGAGCGCCGCCACGACGGCGATCGGCAGGTAGAGCTCGAGGCCCAGGGGCACGTCCGGCTGGAAGACCAGACCCAGCAGCACACCGAGCAGCAGACCGAGAACTGCGATCACGGCGTCTCGACCTCGCTCTCGGGGTTCTTGGGGTTCGCTGAGTCGTCTGGGCTGTCAGTGCTCGAGCCGATGGTGGCCGAACGCTGGTTGAGGAAGGCCGCCGGGCCCGCAGGCAACGACAGCTCGAGCACATTCTCCACGGCGTAGGTGAATCCGTAGAACTCGGCCTTGCCCACGAACACCAGCGCCGAGGTCGTGTCGAAGAGTCGCGCCGACAGGGTGCGCGTGTCGCCGATCGCTTCCACGACGTACGGCCCGGCGATCCCCTTCTCGTTGACCTCGATGGCCTGGCCGCTGGTGCGGATGGCGCTACGCGCCGTCAGTCGCTGACCGTTGACGGCGATCGCCTCGGCGCCTGCCTCCCAGAGCCCGTTGACCAGCAGCCCGAGGTCGGAGTCCTGGACGAGCTGGACCGGGTCGGCGTCGGGACGCTCGGTCACCGTGACGCGGACGCCCTCGCCGAGGACGCCCAGGAAGCCGGTGCGGATCTGGAGGCGACGGTTGCGGACGAGCGCCTCCTGCTCGGTGTCGGCGAGCTGTCCGATCTCGTCCTCCAGCGTGATGTTGGCGACCCGCAGGTCGGCGAGGCGCTGCTGCTGGCGGGCGAGCACCTCGCGCTCGGTCTCCAGACGGCTGATCAGCGTCGTCCGCCCGGCGTCGTCGGCGTCGGCGTTGAGGGAGGTCTGCACGAACGCCGTCGACACCATCAGCCCGAACACGACGATCACCAGCACCGCGAGGCGGCGCATCCGATCGCGTGGCGGTCGGGGCGCTCCAGCGGCACGGCGCTCGGCGGCGACCAGGTAGTCCTCGTCGAGGGACTGCTGGGTGATCAACGTCAGCAGCGGCAGGTGGGTCCGCTCGGACGCCGTGTCGGCGGGCATCGCCTCAGGTCCGTTCGGTCGTCGCGAGGAGCCGGCGCACCTGCCAGGCGTAGAGCACGCCTGCCCACCAGTAGAGCGCGATGCCCCAGACGGCGAACGCCCAACCGAACACCTCGGCCAGCGTGGCCACGGTGCCCTCGCCGTCGCCGAGCAGGAGAAGTGGGAAGGCGTAGAGCAGGTTGAACGTGGCGGCCTTGCCGAGGAAGTGCACCGGCAGGGCGCTGTAGCCACGCGTGCGGAGCATCGGCACGAGCCCCCACATGAGGGCGTCGCGCAGCGGCAGGATGATCGCCACCCACCACGGGATGATGTCGCGCAGGCCGAGGGCCACGACGACCGCGAGGATGTAGAGCCGGTCGGCCACCGGGTCGAGGATCTGCCCGACGACGGACTGCTGGTCGAGCTTGCGCGCCAGCCACCCGTCGAGGAAGTCGGTGATGCCCGACGCGACGAGGAGCGCGAGGGCCCAGCCGTCCTCCTCGGGTCCGAGCACGAGGTAGAGGAAGACCGGGACGCCCAGCAGGCGCAGCGCGCTCAACGCGTTGGGAAGGGTCCACACCAGCGCTGCCGAGTGATCGGCACCGGTCGTCGCTTCACCTGCCACAGCTACCTACCCTACGGGCGCGCGGGCACGAGTCGACCGCGCACGCGCGGGTCAGGACGTCTCCTCGAGGTGGGCGCCGTCGCGGATCTCGCCGACGAGCTCCTCGATCACGTCCTCCAGGGTGGCCAGACCGACGGTGCTGCCCTCGGTGTCGACCACGCGCGCCATGTGCGCGCCCCGACGCTGGAGGACCTCCAGCGCCTCGTGCAACGGCGCGTGTGCGGGCACGGGCGCGAACGGACGGATCCACTTGTCGTCGATCGGCTCGTTGCGACGCTGCTCGTCGGGCTCGAGCACGTCCTTGATGTGGAGGTAGCCCAGCAGGTCGCCGGTGGGGCTGGCCACCGGGAAGCGGCTGAAGCCCGTAGCGGCGCACAAGGCCTCGATGTCGGCGGCACTCGAGCCCCGCACGATCGTGGACAGCCCGTGCGAGGGCAGCAGGACCTTCTCGACGGACTTCTCGGTGAAGCCGAGCGCGCCGGCGAGCCGGTCGTACTCGTCGGCCTCGAGGAGGCCCTCGCCGCGGGACTCCTCCACGAGCGCGGCGACCTCCTCGCGGGTGAAGGTCGAGCTGACCTCGTCCTTGGGCTCGACGTGCATGAGGCGCAGGGTGGCGTTGGCGATGGCGTTGAGCCCCACGATGATCGGGCGGAGCAGCGCCACCACCGCGACCAGTGCCGGAGCCAGCACCAGGGCGGAGCGCTCCGGCCCGGCGATGGCGATGTTCTTGGGCACCATCTCGCCCAGCACTACGTGCAGCGCGACCACGACGATGAGGGCGAGCACGAACGCGACGGGGTGGAGCAGGGCCTCGGGCACGCCGGCACGCTCGAAGAGCGGCTCGATGAGGTGGGCCAGCGCGGGCTCGCCGACGGCACCGAGGCCGAGCGAGCAGATGGTGATGCCGAGCTGGGCGCCCGCCATCATCAAGGAGACGTTCTCCATCGCCTTCAGCGTCGTGCGAGCCGCCCGCGAGCCGCTCTGCGCCTTCGGCTCGATCTGGCTACGGCGCGCGGAGATCAGGGCGAACTCGGCCCCGACGAAGAAGGCGTTGAAGGCCAGCAGGACCACGGCCAGCACCAGGGCTGCGGTGTCACTCATGGTCGGCCTCCACTCCTTCTGCTGCCTGGTCGAGCAGACGCAGAGCCAGTCGGTCGACCCTGAGTCCGTCCATGTGCTCCACGGCCAGGACGGCGAGGAGCGTGCGGGGCTGGTCGGGGTCCGTGCGGTCGGGCACCTCGACCTCGGCGATGTCGCCGGAGCGCGGGATCCGGCCGAGAACCTGGAGCACGAGGCCCGCGATGGTGTCGTAGTCCTCGCTCTCGGGCAGCTCGATGCCGGTCACGTCCTCGACCTCGTCGGGGCGGAGCAGGCCGGAGATCGACCACGAGCCGTCCCGGCGTTGCCGAGCGCGGGAGCCGAGGCGGTCGTGCTCGTCGGAGATGTCGCCGACGATCTCCTCGATGACGTCCTCGAGCGTGACGATGCCGGCGTGGCCGCCGTACTCGTCGAGGACGACGGCCATCTGGAAGCCACCGGCCCGCAGGAGGGCCATTAGCGGGTCGAGGCGCAAGGAGTCGGGGACCACCACGGGCTTGGCCATCAGGTGCTTGACCTTGGTGGTGGGGCGCTCGTGGCTCGGGACGGCGACCGCGTTCTTCACGTGCACCGTGCCGACCACCACGTCGTCGTCGTCGAGCACCGGGAAGCGCGAGTGACCGGTCTGCCGGGTCAGGTCGATGACGGCGCTGGCACGGTCGTTGATGTCCAGCGTGCGGGTGCGCACCCGCGGGGTCATGATCTCGCCGGCCGTGCGGGTGCCGAACTCGACCGAGCGCTCCATCAGCTCGGCGGTGTCGGCGTCGAGGGTGCCCTCGTCGGCCGAGCGCGAGATGAGCGAGGCCAGCTCGGCCGAGCTGCGCGCCGAGCGCAGCTCTTCCTGGGGCTCGACCCCGAGGCGACGCACGATGGCGTTGGCCCAGCCGTTGAGCAGCGCGATCGGGCCGCGCATGGCGGCGGTGAAGAGCCGCATCGGTCGCTGGGTGGCCCGCGCGGTCGCCATCGGCAGGGCGATGGCGACGTTCTTGGGCACCAGCTCACCGAACAGCATCGTCAGCACGGTGCTCAGTGACAGCGCGATGACCAGCGACGTCGGCGCGACCGCACTCCCGGGCAGACCGGCAGCGGTCAGGGGACCGTTGAGGATCTCCGAGATCGCGGGCTCGGCCAGGAAGCCGATCCCGAGGTTGGTCACGGTGATGCCCACCTGGGCTCCGGAGAGCTGGGTGGAGAGCGACTTGAGCGCCTGCTGGACGCCGACCGCACCGGCGTCGCCGTCGGCGGCCTCACGGTCGACCTGGCCTCGGTCGACGGTCACGAAGGCGAACTCCGCGGCGACGAACACGCCACACATGGCGATCAGGAGCAGGGCAAGGGCGAGGAGCAACCAAGGCGTCATCGCGGGCCCCCGGAGGAGCGGGGCGGGTTGGTACTTTGAGAGCCGTCCATCGGGCGGTTCACGGTCCTTCGTGTCGGTCGTACGGGCGAGGAAAGAGTAGCCGGACCGTGGGTGGGTTCGCTCGGCGGGAACCGGTCGGACAGACCGTCTAGTCATTCGGTGCCATTTCCTGCTCCGAGAGGCCCTCCGAGCAGCCCCGCGATCTAGCCTCGTGCAGGACCGGTCCCCCCACCGCCCCGACGCCGGTCACCTCCCCCACCGCACGGAGCCCCCCACATGCCGAGCACCCCTACGTCGACTTCACGGCGAACCCTCCTGACCGGTGCGCTCTCCGGCGGCGGTGCCCTCGGCATCGCTGCCGGAGCCAGCCCTGCCGAGGCTGCCTACAAGCCGCGGCGCTTCCGCGGGAAGCCGCTGCTCAAGCGGGCCGACCGCCACCTGGTCAACCGCTTCTCCTACGGCAACACGCCCGCCCTGACCCGCCAGGTGCGCCGAGCCGGCGGCGGTCAGGCCTGGCTGCGCGCCCAGCTGGCCCCGGACGAGATCGCCGACCGCAACACCGACGCCCTCCTGTCGTGGTGGCCCAGCCTCACGCGCTCGCCCCAGGACCTGTGGCGCCGCAACGTCGAGGACGTAGAGAGCGGCTGGCAGGTGATGGCCGACTACCAGCGGTGGATCCTCGTGCGCCGCGTCCTGACCAACCGTCCGGTCGCGGAGA
Organism: Nocardioides sp.; assembly: GCF_034670285.1. Taxonomy (GTDB): domain Bacteria; phylum Actinomycetota; class Actinomycetes; order Propionibacteriales; family Nocardioidaceae; genus Nocardioides. The sequence goes on from NZ_JAXMNS010000254.1 coordinate 5,515, forward strand.
TGATGGCCGAGCTGTGGATGAACCACTTCAACGTGCCCGTCCACGACGACGCCAACTTCACCCACCGCTTCTCCTACGACCAGGCGATCCGCCAGCACGCGCTGGGCACCTTCGAGGACCTCCTGCGCACCGCGATCACCCACCCCGCG
>NZ_JAXMNS010000255.1:0-5660 GCF_034670285.1 Nocardioides sp.
CCGGCGACACCGACCAGCGTCGAGCCGAGGACGATCGTCAGCAGCACGACCGAGGCGTGCAGCTGGAGGGTCCGGCCCTGGAGCCAGGGCAGCAGGACGTTGCCCTCGAGCTGCTGGACCAGCAGGACGATGCCGAGCACGATCAGCGCGGCGACGTAGCCCTGGCTGACCAGCGCGACGAGCACCGCGAGCACTCCGATCACGATCGCGCCGATGATCGGTGCGAACGCGGCGACAAAGGTGAGGACCGCCAGCGGGAGTGCCAGCGGGACGCCAACGATGAGGAGCCCGAGTCCGATCAGGACCGCGTCGATGAGTCCCACCAGTGCCTGCGTGCGGACGAAGCCGCCCAACGTGTCCCAGGAGCGCGAGGCGACCTCGCCGACGTGCAGTCCGGCGCGCGGGCCGAGCAGGCCCCTCAGCCACGGGAGGAAGGCGTGCCCGTCCTTGAGGAAGAAGAAGGTCAGCACCAGGGTGAGCAGCGTGTTGATGAGCACGGTCGTCGCGGCACTCACGCCCACCAGGACGCCGGACGCGATGCTGCTGGCGCTCGAGCTGAGCCGGTCCTGGATCGAGCCGACGAAGGAGTCGACCTGCTCCTGGGTCACCAGGTCGCTGTCGGCGAAGCGCATCTCCAGCTGGGACAGCCCCGCGGAGGCGCTGTCGGCGATCTCGACGACCTGGGTGCTGACCGACGGGATCAGGAAGAGGACCCCCAGCGCGAGCACGCCGACGAAGCCGACCACCATGATGGCGGCGGCGAACGCGCGACCCAGCCGGGACGCCCGCGCCAACCAGTCCGCACCCGGTTGCAGCACGGTCGTCAGGATCAGGGCGAGCAGGACGGGCAGCAGGATGCTCCAGACCTGGGAGACCAGGTAGGCCACCAGGGTGAAGCCCAGCGCGATGATCAGCCAGCGCAGCGTCCACCGCGACGCCCAGACGACCCCTGCGCCGAAGACTTTCTCGCGGGTGGGGCCAGGTCGATCGGTCGTGCGCTCGGCGGGTTCCATCCGGTCCTCCTGTGGTGTCGGTCCCGCGATCGTCGCAGGTCGGTCTGGTGATCCGTGCGACTCACCCCTTGAGATCACCACACATGAAGAGACCGACGGCCACCAAGCACCACATGAGCGCGAGCCCGGCCAGGACGAGAAGGTGGGAGAGATCGGGTCCGGAGACCAGGGGCACCGAGGAGTTGAACCAGTACCCGGGGCTGAGCCGGACGAACCCCTCGAGGGCGTCGACGAGGGGCAGCACGATCCAGGCCACGATCGCCACTGCCGCCGAGCCTGCGGACACCGCCATCGTCAGCCGACGGGCTCCGGTGGCCGCCCCGACCGCCGCCGCGACGGCGCCGAAGAGCACCCCGAGCAGCGCGACGTGCAGGGTGACGCCGACGATGCCCGCGGCTGAGAGCCCCAGGCCCCCGACGAGGGAGCCGAGCACCAGTCCGAGAGCGACCGCCGACGACGCCACGACGACCTGCACCACCATCGCAGCGGTCTTGGCCCACAGGAAGGTCGAGCGCGCCACCGGCGCGGAGAGCACCGCCCCGAGGGCCTTCGACTCCTCCTCGCCGGGCAGGCCGCGCAGCACCACCATGATCGCGCCACTGCGATGACTCCCATCGGAGCGACCATCGACACGATCTCGGCGTTGGCCCAGCCCGCACCCGTGGTCAGGTCGGAGCCCGCGAGGATCTGGCCGAGGTCGTTGAGCGAGCCGGGGAGATCCTTCATGGTTCGCGATCTCGGGAGCTCGGTTCATGATGCAGACCTCTCACAGATGGAGGGCATGGCGCGCACGGCGTCCTGCCTGACGCTCTCACGCACTGAACGGGTTGTCCTGCGCTCGAGTGGGCGCGCCGTGGGTCTCGGTCGGCTCGGCTCCGCTTGCGAGCGCGTCGAGGATCCGGTCGACCGCAACCGGGTTCTGACCGCTGCGAGCGCGGAGGACCGAGCCGACTGCGATCCCGCGAGCCGCCAACAGCCGCCGTTGAACACACAGCAGCACGGCGACGTCGATGGTGATGTGTGCGAGGCAGCTGAGGTCGATGTGGACGACCTCGGTGGCCGCCGGGAGCCGCCGTTGGACGATCTGGAGCCGGCGGAGCAGGTCGCGAGCCACCGCGGGTGAGGAGAGGTCCCCGTGCATCGCGAGGCTCGCCTCGCGGCCGACGACCGTGACCCCGATCATCGCTGGGCCCTCGTCGCTCGATGCGGCGGAGGGGACGACGGCGTGCAGCACCATTGCGTTCGCACCTCGGCTTTCGGCAGCTGGTGGTGGCTGGTGGTGGACAGCCACCGGGCCGCCCCGTGGAGACGAGTACGGGGCGGCCTGGTGACCTGAAGGCCTTCAGCTGACGGGCTGAGGGACCGGGTCGGAGGAGCTGTCGTCGACCGGGTGGTGGGTGTGGCCGTGGTCGCGTTCGAGCTTGGCGCCCTCGATGTCGACGTCGGGCATGATTCTGTCGAGCCAGGCCGGCAGCCACCAGGCCTTGTGCCCCAGCAGGGCCATCACGGCCGGGACGATCGTCATCCGGACCACGAAGGCGTCGAGGAGGACACCGAAGGCCAGCGCGAAGCCGATCGACTTGATCGTGGCGTCGTCGCCGAGGATGAAGCCGGCGAAGACCGCGGCCATGATCAGGGCTGCCGCGGTGACGACGCGGGCACCGTGGCGGAAGCCGCCGACGATGGACTCCTCGGGCGTGGCGCCGTGGACGTAGTCCTCACGCATCCGGCTGACCAGGAACACCTCGTAGTCCATCGCGAGCCCGAAGAGCAGGCCCACCAGAAGGATCGGCAGGAAGCTGATGATGGGACCGGTGGACTGCACGCCGATCAGCTCGGCCAGCCAGCCCCACTGGAAGACCGCCACCAGGGCGCCGAAGGTGGCAGCGAGGCTGAGCAGGAACCCTGCGGTCGCCTTGAGCGGGACGAGGATCGAGCGGAACGCCAGGGTGAGCAGGATCAGTGATAGCCCCACGACCACGAGCAGGAACAGTGGCAGCGCTCCGGTGAGCTTGTCGGAGATGTCGATGCCCAGCGCGGTGTTGCCGGTCACGAACGCCTCGGCCCCGGTGGCGTCGGTGATCTCGGACTGCAGGTCGCGGATGCTGCCGACCAGGTCCTTGGTGTCGGTCTCGGCCGGGCCGCTGTCGGGGAAGACCGTGATGATCGCGGTGTCACCTGCAGCGTTGAGCACTGCGGGGCTGACCGCAGCGACGTCGTCGAGGCCGGCGATGGCCGTGGCCGTGGCAGTGGCGGCCTGCTCGGCGTTGCCCGACGCCGCGGCGTCGACGACGACCGTGAGCGGGCCGTTGAAGCCCGGGCCGAAACCATCAGCGAGCAGGTCGTAGGCCTGACGCTGGGTGGTCTCGGAGTTCAGGTTGCCCTCGTCGGGCAGTCCGAGCTCGAGGTCGAGCGCAGGGACCGCGAGGATGCCCAGCCCGATGACCGAGGCGACCAGGAACGCAGCCGGGCGCTTCGTCACGGCCTTGGCCCACCGCGAACCGGTCGACTCGGTGGTCGCGAGCTTGGCCTGGCGGGTGCGCATCCCCGGCACGGGCCAACGCGAGAAACGTTCGCCGGCAAAGCCGAGCAGGGCCGGGACGAGCGTCAGCGCGACGAGGACCGCGACGCCGACCATGCCGGCCGCGACCAGACCCATGGTGGTCAGGAACGAGATGCCCACGACGGTGAGTCCAGCCAGAGCGATCATCACCGTGGCGCCGGCGAAGACGACAGCACTGCCGGCCGTGCCCACGGCCATGGCGGCCGATTCCTGCGGGTCCATGCCGTCGGCCATGTTCTGCTTGTGCCGCATGGAGATGAACAGGGCGTAGTCGATCCCCACAGCCAGGCCGACCATCAGGCCCAACGTCGGCGCGGTGGAGGTCAGCTCGACGACCGAGGACAGCGCGAGCGTGCCGGCCATGCCGACACCCACCCCGATCATCGCCGTCAGCAACGGGAGCCCGGCAGCCAGCAGGGACCCGAAGGTCACCGCCAGGACGAGGAGCGCGACGAGCACGCCGATCGCCTCAGCAGCGCTCTGGTGCGCCTCGGCCTGGGTGGCCTCGCCGCCGAGCTCGACGCGGAGGCCGTCGCCCTGCGCCCCCTCGGCCGCGGCAACGAGTCCGTTGCGGGAGCCGTCAGTGAGGGCGTCGACCGCGACGTCGTAGGCGACCGTCGCGTAGCCGATGGTCCCGTCCGCCGAGATCGCGCCCGCCTCGAACGGGTCAGACACGGCAGCGACCTGGTCGCCCGAGCGCACCTCGGCCAGCACCTCGAGGAGGGTGGCGCGCACCGCCGGGTCACTCAGCTGCGCGCCGTCCGGGGCCTCGAAGACCATCCTGGCCTCGGCGCCACCGACACCACCGGAGGGGAAGCGCTCCTGGAGCAGCTCGGTGGCGGTCACCGACTCGACGCCGGGGATGGAGAGCTGGGCGTCTGCGTTCTTGCTGAAGGCACCGGCGAGAGCGCCGACGACCAGCAGCACCAGCACCCACGCGGTGAGGACCTTGCCGCGGTGCTCGAACGCACCCCGGCCCAGTCGATAGAGGAATGTTGCCATGGATCTCGTCTCCTGAAGTGAACCCGTCGAACGCCGCCCACTTGCCGAGCGACAAGTAGAGAGTCGCATCAAGACTGTACGTCCGTCAAGTCCACGCCTTTACGGTCGGTCAGTCTTTACTTGACGAACGTAAGGCTGCAGCCTGGCCGAGCGGCCAGGATCAGGTATCGTCGGCGCATGCCATCCGACACGCCCGGAGCGCCCGCCTCGGACCATCCCAACGCTCGCTTCGTCGAGGCCGCACTGGACTTGTTCCTCGAGCACGGCTACAACGGCACGTCACTGGCGATGATCGGAGACCGCCTGGGCGTCTCCAAGGCAGCGGTGACCTATCACTTCCACTCCAAGGACGAGCTGCTCGCGGCAGTCGTCGCGCCGGCGCTCGACGAGCTGCGCTCGCTGCTGGACGACGCCGAGTCGATCAAACGAGAGGGCCCTCGGCGCAAGCAGGCCCTCACTGCCTACGTCGACTACTTGATCCGTCAGCGAAGAGTCGCCGCGTGGCTCAGCCGCGACGTCGGCGCGCTGGCACACTCCGCGGTCTTCGAGCCGGCCGGCAAGCTCAACGAGCGCGTCGACGCGCTCCTCATCGCCGGCACGGACCCGATGGTCGCCCGCATCTGGGGCGCGGCGGTCACCCAGGCACTCGTCGGGCCGATCCTGACGGACACCGAGGCCCCTGACGCAGAGCTGCGCGACCAGCTCATCGACATCGGGAACTTGCTGATCCGCGGCCACCAGTCGGCTCAGCGCCGCCGGGCCTCCTGAACAATGACCACCGCGGCTGGCGGGTCCGGCGGCAAGCCGGCCACGACCCGAGGGCTCGCGCCACGGGACCTCGCCCCGGAGCTGGCCCTCGCACTGCTCGGCCTCGGACTGCTGATGCTGGGCCTCGGCGACTCGCGGCCAACGCGATTCTCAGCCGGGGCTCTGCTGGTCGCTGGGGGCCTGGCGCACCTCTGGCTGACCCGGACCGGACGGCGCACGGGCCCGGCATCGGGGCTCGTCACGGTCGGAGTGCTGGCAGGCGTCGCGTTGATGCTCGTCCCCGTGCAGGCCGACCGAGTGCTCACCCTCGTCAC
>NZ_JAXMNS010000256.1:0-5654 GCF_034670285.1 Nocardioides sp.
CCCTCAACCCCCGGGGACGGCCCAGTAGGACTACCCCGGAGTAATCGCTAGCGTCGAGCAGCGTGAGCGCATCGGAGCAGAGCAAGGGTCCAGCGGGCGAGCCGCGCGTCGTCCTCGTGACCGGCGGCAACCGCGGCATCGGACGAGCCATCGCGGAGGCGTTCCTCGCCCAGGGCGACAAGGTCGCGGTCACCACGCGCAGCGGGGGAGCGCCCGAGGGAGCTCTCGACGTCACGTGCGACGTGACCGACCAGGCAGCCGTCGACGCTGCCTTCGAGACCATCGAGGCCGAGCTCGGCCGGGTCGAGATCCTCGTCGCCAACGCCGGGGTCACGGCCGACACGCTGCTGCTGCGGATGTCCGACGACGACTGGTCGAAGGTCATCGACACCAACCTGACCGGCACCTTCCGGCTCGCCAAGCGGGCCTCCAAGGGGATGCTGCGGCTGCGCCGAGGTCGGATCATCCTGATCTCCTCGGTCGTGGGACTGACCGGCTCCGCCGGCCAGGTCAACTACGCCGCCTCCAAGGCCGGCCTGGTCGGGATGGCGCGATCGCTGGCGCGCGAGCTCGGCTCGCGCTCGATCACCACGAACGTCGTCGCCCCCGGCTTCGTCGACACCGACATGACCGCGGTGCTGAGCGAGGAGCAGAAGGACGCCATCCGGATGCAGGTGCCACTGGGTCGCTACGCCGACCCCGGTGAGGTCGCCTCGGCGGTCACCTGGCTGGCGAGTGACGGAGCGGCATACGTGACCGGGGCGGTCATCCCCGTCGACGGCGGACTAGGAATGGGGCACTGACATGGGCATTCTCGACGGCAAGACGATCCTGGTCGCTGGAGTCACGATGGATTCCTCTATCGGGTTCGCGACCGCCAAGGTCGCGCAGGAGCAGGGCGCGACCGTGCTCATCTCCAACTTCGGCCGCGCGCTCGGCATCACGCGACGCATCGCCAAGCGGCTCCCGGTGGAGCCTGTGGTGCTCGAGCTCGACGTGACCGACGAGGCGCACCTTGCGGGCCTCGCCGACGCAGTGCGTGAGCACATCGGAGCCGACGGCACCCTCGACGGCGTCGTCCACTCGATCGCCTACGGCAACCCCGAGACGCTGCTCGGCGGCAAGTTCCTCACCGGCCCCTGGGACGACGTCGCCCAGGCGGTGCAGGTCTCGGCCTACTCCCTCAAGTCGCTGGCCATGGCCACCAAGCCGTTGATGGGCGAGGGGGGCTCGATCGTCGGGCTCACCTTCGACGCCAGCGTGTCCTGGCCGGTCTACGACTGGATGGGCGTGGCCAAGGCAGCCCTCGAGTCGACCTCGCGCTACCTCGCCCGCGACCTCGGGCGCGACGGCATCCGGGTCAACCTCGTGGCAGCCGGACCGCTCAAGACGCTCGCGGCCAAGGCGATCCCGGGCTTCGAGGAGCTGGACGCGATGTGGGAGACCAAGGCACCCCTCGGATGGGACAACTCCGACCAGGAGCCGACGGCCAAGGCCGTGTGCGCGCTGCTCTCGGACTTCTTCCCCGCCACGACCGGCGAGATCGTGCACGTCGACGGCGGCTTCCACGCCATGGGTGCGTGACTCAGGGGCCCACGCAGGTAGCGTCGCCCCGGTGACGGTCTCCTCCCTGAAAGAGCTGCGGGTCCTCGAAGGGCCCAACCTCTACTTCCCCCGTGCCGCCATCAAGCTCACCCTCGACGTCTCCGGTCTCTCCTCGGCCTCCGAGGCGACGGCGGAGCGTCTTGCGGTGCGCATCGGCCTGAAGCACGCTCGCCCCGGCGCGCCCGACACCGGTTTTCGCCAGCGCTTCGCGCTGCGCGCCGTCGGGCGCCTCGTGCGCGCGGTCGCCCAGGAGTCCGGGACCTCGAGCCTCGCTGTGCGGGTGCGCTCGACGGCTGACGCCTACCAGGTCGTGGTCGCGTTCCCGTGGGCGAACCGCACACGCGCCCAGGAGATGGGCCGCGCCATCGGTGCGGTGCTGGACGCCCTGCCGGGCGCAGACCTGGAGGCTGCAGTGAGTGCCGCCGCCGAGCGGGTCGCTGCCGCTGAGCCCGGCGAGGCCCCGACCACCCTGACTCCGACCGTGCCCGTCGTGGCGGTCACCGGCACCAACGGCAAGACCACCACGTCGCGCATGGTCGCCCACATCGCCCGCACCCACGGGCTCCTCGTGGGGTGGTCCAACACCGACGGGATCTACGTCGACGGCGCGATGGTGGAGGCAGGCGACTACTCAGGGCCGAGCGGTGCCGGCCGGGTGCTCGCGCACCCGGAGGTGCAGCTCGCGGTCACCGAGACCGCTCGGGGCGGAATCCTCCTCAAGGGGATCGGTGTGGTCCACAACGACGTCTCGGTCGTCACCAACGTCACCGCCGACCACCTCGGCCAGCAGGGCATCGACACCGTCGACCAGCTCGCCGAGGTCAAGGCCGTGGTGCCGCGCATCACGCGCAAGGGCGGCTGGGCGGTCCTCAACGCCGACGACCCCCGGGTCTACGCGATGCGCCACGTGATCAAGGCCAAGCCCTGGGTGTTCTCGCGCGACGTGGACTCGCCGGGGGTGCGCGAGACGCTCACCGCCCGCGGTCGCGCCACGGTCGTGATCGACGGCTGGGTGTCGGTGCTGCGCGCCAACGCCGACCCGGACCCGCTCATCGAGCTCGTCGACGTGCCGATGACCCTCGCGGGGCTGTCGCGCTTCAACGTCGAGAACACCCTCGCCGCGGCGTCGGCGGCGCTGGCCATCGGGATCCCGCGGGCCACCGTCATCGAGGGGCTGCGCACCTTCGCGCCCGACGCCGAGCACAACCCGGGCCGGATGAACTTCTTCAGCCTCCCCGGCGCGGAGCCCGACCAGGGCGCGATCTCGGTCGTGATGGACCTCGCCCACAACGAGGCCGGCCTCGAGGCCCTGATGGAGATCATGAACGGCGTACGGCGTCCGGGTGGGCGCTTGCTCCTCGGCCTCGGCGTGGTCGGTGACCGCACCGACGACCTCATCGAGAAGCTCGGCGAGATCGCCGCACGTGACAGCGACGTCGTGGCCATCGGCCACAAGGAGCGCTACCTGCGCGGCCGCAGCACCGACGAGCTCGATGCACTGATGCGCGCCGGCGCCGAACGGGTGGGGGTCACCGGGGTGCCGGCCTACCCCACCGAGGTGGCGGTGATGTCGGCCCTCGTCGGTCAGGCGCTGCCCGGCGACGTGGTGGGCGTGATGTGTCACGCCGACCGCGAGGGGTGCTACGCCTGGATTGCCGAGCACGGCGGCACCCCCGACGACGCCGCTACCCTCGCGGCGAAGGTGCGTGCCGCCGAGACGTCCTAGCCCAGGGCCACGTCATGAGGGCCCAGATCGCTGCCACGATCGCGATCTCCGCGAGCACGTAGACGGGCCAGGGGCCGAGCAGGTCGAGGGCGGACCCGCTGCTCGGCTTGCGCACGAGGTAGCCGTAGTTGGTGTCGGCCACCAGGTTGAACGCGTAGGCGCCGACGGCCCAGGCGAGCGTCACCGCCATCACCAGCCGGTACTCCCGCCACCGCGGTGCCAGGCCGAGTCCCCACACGAGGTAGACCGCCGCCCACACGATCAGCAGGTGCAGGGCCCAGAACGCGAAGAAGCGGACCTCGGGAAAGGCCTCGCCCAGGGACGGCGTGACGATCCCCTGGGTGGTCAGCACCAGGCCCCAGTAGTAGGTCAGGCCCACGGCCCACGGGCGTCGGGTCCACAGGGCGTAGGCCGCCGCAGGCCACGCCAGGTCGCACAGGTGCAGCGGCAGGCTCACCCCGATCTCGAAGCGGGTGACGACGTCGTAGACCTGGAGGGGCACCGTGACCGCGGGCAGGAGCAGCGCGAGACTGCGGGAGACGACCACGGAGCCGGTGCGTCGGTCGTGGCGCCCCACGAGCACGGCGGCCGCAAGGCCGACCACGAAGACGCCGAGCATCACGAGGTGGGACGCGCCGTAGGGCTCCATGGGTCAAGGATGCCGCGTGGGGGAGGATGTGCCCATGCCTGACACCGCCGAGCCCGACGTGACAGCTGAAGGCACCGTCGGTCCGGAGGACGACGGCGACGGCGACGTGGCGACCCACCACGGGTCGGGCGCGAGCGAGCCGCCCGCGCGCGAGAAGCACCGGGCCGGACCCCAGCGCCCGAGCCGCCCCAACTCCTCCGCCTGGCTGATGGCTCTGACCTGGGCCGCCCTGACAGCAGTCGTGCTGCTGCCGTTCGCCATCGACGGTCGCCCCGACCGCTCTTTCCTGGCCTCGGTGGCAGCGGTGGGGCTGCCTGCGCTCGCGGTCGCTGCGGTCACCTCCTTGGTCGCCCACCGCTCGGCATCGGCGTGGAGCTGGTGGCTCTACCCACCGATCGTCGTGCTGCCGGCGGTCGCGTTGGTGGTCCTGACCGACCTGGTGCCTGATCGTCTCGAGAACGTCCCCGACGTGGGTGACCAGGGCAACCGGTCGTTGGCCGCGCCGGACCAGGCCGGCGCCTGGACGCTCCGGAAGGGCGCCAGCGCCGACGAGCAGGAGGCCGAGCTGCGCGGCCGGATCCTGCGCGCCGACGAGTCGCTCGAGGCCGTCTACGGCGACTACCGGCGCGGGGGCGACGACGTCCTCGTCTACAACGGCATCAACGTCACCACCGACAGCGACCTCGCCCGCGAGCTCGTCGGTCGACCCGAGACCGCGCTCGGCGACTACCTCGAGGGCACCGGCATCACCGACGTCGTCGAGGTGCCCGCCGGCGACCTGCGCGGCGCCATGGCGTGCGGGACGTTCCCGCGGCTCGGGCCCTACGTCGACCTGATCGTGTGTGGCTGGGCCGACTCCGGCGGCATCGGCACCGCGATCTACCGCGTCGACGGGATCAACCAAGAGCTTGCCGCCGAGACCACGCGCGAGTTCCGCGCCGAGGTCACTGTCTACAGCTGACCCGTCCCGGTCCGCGAACTGTGGGGGACCGGTGGGACCCGGGTGGCACGATGGTGAGGTACGCCACACCGGCGACCCCTCGCCGTCCCCGCCGCTCACTCGGAGGCCTCACGCATGCGCAGCACGATGCAGGACGACCAGCTCACGATCGGCGCCATTCGACGTCACGTGACGTCGATCCATCCGGACGCCGAGGTCGTCACCGCCACCGCGGACGGCACGCGGCGGCGGTCGTACGCCGAGGTCGGCGAACGCGTCGGTCAGCTGGCCAACGCACTCCGACGACTGGGGATCGACGGCGACCAGCGGGTCGCGACGTTCGCCTGGAACAACGCCGAGCACCTCGAGGCCTACCTCGCGGTGCCCTCGATGGGTGCCGTGCTCCACACCCTCAACATCCGGTTGTTCCCCGAGCAGCTGGTCTACATCGCCAACCACGCCGAGGACGAGATCGTCATCGTCGATGCCTCCCTCGTCGAGGCGCTCGCGCCTCATCTGGCCGCCATGACGACGGTTCGACACGTCCTCGTCGCGGGTCCCGAGGCCGCGGACACCGACCTCACCGCCCTGCGTGCGGCCGGGCCCGTGGTGCACCTGTACGACGACCTCCTCGCCGCCGAGCAGTCCGCGTTCGACTGGCCTGATCTGGACGAGCGCGATGCCGCCGCGATGTGCTACACCTCCGGCACCACCGGCAATCCCAAGGGCGTCGT
>NZ_JAXMNS010000257.1:0-5653 GCF_034670285.1 Nocardioides sp.
TACCAATTCCGCCACCCGGACGAGTGCTTGGAAACCGTAGCAAAGCACTGCCCGAACACACACATCGGGGGCTTGATGTGCGGATGTCAGGATGGGGTCATGAGCACCGATGACGCGCAGACCCGGGTCCCGGCGGCACCGGAGGGCTACGACCCGGCCGCGGAAGTGGTCGACCTGTGTCGCGAGCTGATCCGCATCGACACCACCAACTACGGCGACCGTGAGGGCCCCGGAGAGCGCAAGGCGGCGGAGTACGTCGCCACGCTGCTCGACGAGGTGGGCATCGAGTCGCGGCTCTACGAGTCCACGCCGGGTCGTACGTCGGTGATGGCGACCTGGGGTGGCAACGACGACAGCCGCGGTCGCCTGCTCCTGCACGGCCACCTCGACGTCGTCCCCGCCGCCGCCGAGGACTGGCAGGTCGATCCCTTCTCCGGGGAGATCAAGGACGGCTACGTCTGGGGTCGTGGCGCGGTCGACATGAAGGACTTCGACGCGATGCTGCTCTCGACCGTGCGCGCTCGCCAGCGGGCCGGCGCCGTCCCCGAGCGTCCGATCGTGCTGTGCTTCACCGCCGACGAGGAGGCCGGGGGACACCACGGCGCCGAGCAGCTCGTCGAGCAGCATCGCGAGGAGTTCGACGGCGTGACCGAGGCCGTCGGCGAGGTCGGCGGGTTCAGCACCACCGTGCGGGGCCGGCGGCTCTACCTGATCGAGGCCGCCGAGAAGGGCATGGCCTGGATGAAACTCACCGCGCGTGGGCGCGCCGGGCACGGCTCGATGATCAACCCCGAGAACGCCATCACCCGCCTCTCCGCGGCCGTCGCGCGCATCGGCGCCCACCAGTGGCCGGTGCGGCTGACCCCGACGATGGAGGTCCTGCTCGCGACGGTCGCCGATCTCGCCGGCACCGAGGCGACGCCGGAGAACGCCCAGTCGCTGGTCGAGGAGTTCGGTGGGGCCACCCGGATGCTCGGCGCGGTGATCCGCAACACCGTCAACCCCACCCAGCTCGCCGGCGGCTACAAGGTCAACGTGATCCCGACCGAGGCCAGCGCCTACATCGACGGTAGGTTCCTGCCCGGCTACGAGGACGAGTTCTTCGAGACGCTGCGCCAGCTGTGCGGCGACGACATCGAGTGGGACTTCGTCTCCCACCAGCAGCCCTGGGAGACGCCGTACGACGGTGACCTGGTGGGGGCGATGACGCGCTCGATCCTGGCGGAGGACCCCGACGGCATCGTGGCGCCTTACACGATGAGCGGCGGCACGGACGCCAAGCACTTCCGCAAGCTCGGCATGCGTTCCTACGGCTTCGCCCCGCTGCGCCTCCCGGCCGACCTCGACTTCACCGCCCTCTTCCACGGGGTCGACGAGCGGGTGCCGGTTGATGCGTTGGAGTTCGGGGCGCGCGTCTTCGACCGGTTCCTCGGCGAGGCCTGAGGTTGCCGTTTGGTCCCAGACGACAGCTTTTCGGCCCGAATCGTTGTCGTCTGGGACCAAACGGCAACACCTCCGACGCCCGGGATGACGGGTCGGCGGTCAGCTCACCGGGTTTCGACACGCTCGGCGGCGCCCTCGGGCCTCAGTCGCCCTCGCTGCTCGACCGCCGACGATCACGCTCGCGCCCGCTCGAGCGTGATCAGGCCGTGCGCACTGCGCGGATGATCTTGCGGCGCAGGACGACGCGCCGGATGCCGTCGTTGCCGATGCGCACCCGGTCGAGCTCCCAGCCGCCGTGCTCGGCGCGCTCGACGAGCAGCTTGGCGACGACGCCTCGGGGCCACTCGCGGTCAAAGCTGACCTTGTCGAACTCCCACTCGACCCCCGAGCGTGGGGCGCGGCGGTCGCGCTGACTCATCCCGCGCTCTGCGAGACGTCGTCGAGGGCGGCCACCAGCTCGGTCGGGAGGGTCTTGTCCTCCACGTCGAGCGATCCGCGCAGCTGCGCGGCCGTACGGGCGCCGATGATCGGGGCGGTCACGCCGGGGCGGTCACGCACCCAGACCAGGGCGACCTCGAGCGGCGTCCAGCCCAGGCCGTCGGCGGCCCGGACCACGGCCTCGACGATGCGTCCGCTGGGCTCCTCGAGGTAGGGGCTGACGAAGTTGGCGAAGGCCTGCGACGCTCCGCGCGAGTCCACCGGCGTGCCGCTGCGGTACTTGCCGGTCAGCACCCCGCGGCCGAGCGGCGACCAGGGGAGCACCCCCAGGCCGAGGGCGGCGGCGGCGGGCAGCACCTCGCGCTCGACCTGACGGTTGAGCAGCGAGTACTCCACCTGCGTCGAGGCCAGCGCCACCCGGGCGGGCACCGCACGCTGCCAGGTGGCGGCCTGGGCCGTCTGCCAGCCGCTGTAGTTGCTGATGCCGACGTACGACGCGCGCCCGGAGGTCACCGCGAGGTCGAGAGCGGTCAGCGTCTCCTCGAGCGGGCTCTCGTCACTCCACACGTGCACCTGCCACAGGTCGACGTGGTCGACGTCGAGCCGCTTCAGGGAGGCGTCGAGGGTGCTGAGGAGGTGACCGCGCGAGGTGTTGGTGACGCGTTCGCCCGTACGACGCGAGATGCCGGCCTTGGTGGCCAGGACGACCTCGTCGCGGGCCACCACGTCGCCGAGGAGCTGACCCACGAGGCGCTCGGAGTCGCCGTCCGCGTAGCCGGCGGCGGTGTCGATCAGCGTGCCGCCGGCCTCGGCGTAGGCGATCAGCGACTCCCTCGCCTCGTGCTCGTCGGTGTCTCGGCCCCAGGTCATCGTGCCGAGGCCGATCCGTGAGACCTGGAGTCCGGTGGCGCCTAGCCGTCGCTGCTTCATGGGCAAAACTTAGCCAGCGCGCCACGGGGCGGTCGCGGGGGCGCGCGGGAACGTCACTAGCCTTCGCGTTGTGTGGGAGATGCTGCAGGCCATGGTGCTCGGGACTATTCAGGGGCTGACGGAGTTCCTGCCGATCTCGAGCAGTGCGCACCTGCGCATCTATCCCGAGCTCTTCGGCTGGGGTGATCCAGGCGCCGCCTTCACCGCGGTGATCCAGATCGGCACCGAGCTGGCGGTGCTGATCTACTTCCGCAACGACATCTGGCGCATCGGCTCGATGTGGTGCCGATCGCTGTTCCGTCCCGAGCTGAGGGGCCACCTCGATGCTCGGATGGGCTGGTTCATCATCGTCGGCTCGCTGCCGATCGTGGTGCTCGGCATCGCGCTGAAGGACGTCATCGAGCAGGACTTCCGCAACCTCTGGATCATCGCCACGATGCTGGTCGTGATGGGGCTGGTGCTCGGCCTGGCCGACAAGCTCGGGTCGAACAGCAAGAAGATCAAGCAGATCACCCTGCGTGACGCGATCCTGATGGGCGGCGCCCAGGCGCTGGCCCTGGTGCCCGGGGTCTCGCGCTCCGGCGCGACGATCTCGATGGGCCGCGCGCTCGGCTACGAGCGAGAGGCCTCCACCCGCTACGCCTTCCTGCTCGCCATCCCGGCCGTGGTGGGAGCCGGGCTCTTCGAGCTGCGCAAGATCGGTGAGCCGGTCGCGGCGGGCCAGACCGACTACGGCTGGGGCCCGACGATCGTCGCGACGGTCGTGTCCTTCCTCGTCGGGTACGCCGCCATCGCCTGGCTGCTGCGCTACGTCTCGACCCGGTCCTACACGCCCTTCGTGATCTACCGGGTGGTGCTCGGACTCTCCACGATGGTGCTGCTCGGCACCGGCGTGCTCGTCGCCCAGGCTTGAGACCTCAGAGCCAGCCCGCGCGCTTGAAGAACCACCACAGCGCACCCGAGCTGCCGAACATGAGCACCAGCGCATACGGGTAGCCCAGGGCCCAGTGGAGCTCGGGCATGGTGTCGAAGTTCATGCCGTAGATCCCGGCGATCAGGGTCGGAACGACGACGATCGCGGCGCCGGCGGAGATCTTGCGCATGTCGTCGTTCTGCTGCACCGAGATCGCGGCGAGGTGGGCGTCGAACGCCGTGGACAGCAGGCCGTCGAGGCTGTCGACGATCTCCGCGGCCTGGGTCAGGTGGTCGACGACGTCGCGGAAGTACGGCGCCGCGTCGTCGCTGATGCCGTGGACGCCGCCGGTGGAGAAGCGCCGCATCGGCTCCCGGAGCGGATGGATCGCGCGTCGCACCTCGGCGATCTCGCGCTTGAGCGTGTAGATGCGCGCCGAGTCGCGGGTGCGCTCGGTCGAGAACACCGACTCCTCGACCTCGTCGACGTCCTCCTCGAGGAACGCCACGACCTCGGTGTAGGCGTCTACGACGGCGTCGCACACGGCGTACACGACGGCTGACGGGCCGTGGGTGAGCAGCTCGGCGGAGCGCTCGAGGTGAGCGCGCGCGTCCTGCAGTCGCGAGCCGTCGCCGTGGCGGACGGTGATCACGAAGTCGCGCCCGACGAAGAGACTGATCTCGCCGGTCTCGACGGCGTCGTCCTCGTCGACGTACCAGAGGGTCTTGAGGATGAGGAAGAGGAAGTCGTCGTACGCCTCGACCTTGGGCCGCTGGTGTGCCTTGAAGGCGTCCTCGACCGCGAGCCGGTGGAGGCCGAACGCGTCGGCGACGTCGGCGAGCTCGTCCTGGCTGGGCTCGTGCAGGCCGAGCCACACGAAGCCGTCGTCGGCCTCGGCGCTCGCCCGCATCTCGGCGTAGTCGTGTGACGCGCACTCCAGCGTGAGCCTGGTGCCGCCCCGGTAGACGGCGCTGTCGACGATCACGCGCTCACCGTAGCGCCGGCAGTCCCGGTCGGACCGGAGGCCGGACTGCAAGCCCGGCGTGCGCGTGGTGCAGGTGACTACAGTCCTCGACATGGCAACCGTGATCCTCGTGCGACACGGCCGGACGACGGCCAACGCCTCGGGTGTGCTCGCCGGGCGTACCGCTGGGGTCCGGCTCGACGATGCCGGCACCGCGCAGGCGGGTCGGGCTGCGGAGCGGCTCGGCGCGATCCCGCTGGCAGCGCTGGTCAGCAGCCCGCTCGAGCGGTGCCGACAGACGGCCAAGGCCATCCTGTCCGCCCAGCAGCCGGCGGGGGAGAGCGCTGCCCGACTCAAGGTGGTCCACGACAAGGCGATCACCGAGTGCGACTACGGCGAGTGGCAGGGGCGCGCGCTCAAGGACCTGGCCAAGGAAGCGCTGTGGAAGACGGTCCAGGCCCACCCGTCCGCGGCGGTCTTCCCCGGGGGCGAGTCGATGTCGACGATGCAGGCGCGCTCGGTGGCCGCGATCCGGGGCCACGACGCCCGGATCGAGGCCGAGCACGGCCCTGGTGCGGTCTGGGTGGCCGTGAGCCACGGCGACATCATCAAGTCGGTGCTCGCCGATGCCCTCGGCATGCATCTCGACCTCTTCCAGCGCATCGGGGTCGACCCGGCGTCGGTGTCGATCGTGCGATACACCGAGGCCCGGCCCTACGTCCTCGCGTCCAACACCCACGAGGGAGACCTGTCGTGGTTGCGGCCACCGCCGCCGAAGGGACGCGGCGCGAAGCGCGGCGCCTCCGCGTCTGCCGCCGCGGACGCCGTCGCGGACGCCGTTGTCGGGGGAGGTGCGGGCCCCGACGTGGCTCCACCGGCGACCTCGACATCGACCGGCTCCACCTCACCCCGACGGCGGTCATAGGGTGGAGGACATGGCCCCGATCGTCCACGGTTTCGAAGAT
>NZ_JAXMNS010000258.1:0-5641 GCF_034670285.1 Nocardioides sp.
CTGGGGCAGGGTGGCGCCGCCGTCCGCACTGACCGACCCCACGGCCACCGGGACGGTCGGGGTGAGGGCGGTGACGTCCTCGTCGGCGATACCGGCGCGGTCGGCCGCGTCGCGGATGTCGGCGAACATCGCCGACTGCTGCACCGACGACGGGAAGCGCTCGGCCAGGGCGGCGGCGACCTTGCGACGGTCCTCGAGTCCGGCCTTCTTCTGCTCGAGGTCGGCGATGGTCATCGCGACGACCCGGTTGTTCTGACGTGTGGAGTCGGTCTGGGCCTTGATCTCGTCGATCTCGCTCATCCGGGGCGAGATCACCAGGAGGTAGCCCACCACCAGGACGAGCAGGACGATAGCGCCACCGACCAGCTTGGTCAGCGCGACCTTGTCGAGGTTCTTCACGGCGTGGTCCTTTCGAGGAACGCCGGGTCGGCATAGCGACCGGCGTAGGCCTTGTCGGTCACTGACACCGAGGCGGTGAACGTGATCGCGTCGCCGCCCTCGACGGCTCCGGCGGTCGAGCTGGAGATGAACAGGTCGGCGAAGAGGTCGGTCCGGCTGAGCTTGGTCTCCCAGTCACCCAGGACCCGGCGGGACGCCGCGGTGCCGTTGATCGTGATGCACCCCGCCGTCGCGCCGGGGGGCAGGTAGGGGTCGGGGGAGGGGCACGCGCCGGAGGTCGGCGCGACCGGGACGACCGGGGTCGCGGCCTCCGCCGTGCCGCCTGCCGTGACCGGGGGCGCGACCGGTGCCGGGGTGGTGTCGACGGTGACCTCGATGGTGCCCAGGTTGACGTCGTCTGGCGCCGTGGCGTCGAGGCGTTCGACGATGTCGGAGAGCAGCACCTCGCGCGACATCGTCTGCTGGATCAGCGCCTCGTTGGCCTCGACCGTCGCGTAGTAGATCTTGACCGGGGTTAGGGCGGTCACCTCCGCCGCCAGCCGGCTCGCGGTCGCCTGCTCGGAGGCCAGCTCGCCGTTGGCTGAGGAGATCGCCCCGGCCTGCAGGACGTACGCCGCTCCGACGACCGCCACGGCCGCGAGCGCCGCGCCACCGAAGGTGCGGCGCAGCCGCTCCACGCGGGCCTGCCTCATCACGGCGGGCGGCAGCAGGTTCACCCCCGGGAGCGTCGGCACGAACTGCTCGGGGGTCGGGCCGGCCTTGGCCTTGCCCTTGGACTTGTCGCCGTCCTTGCCGGCCGGCGCGTTGCCGGCCTTGGCGGAGCGCTGCCCGCGCGGGGGCTTGGCGTCGGTCTTGGTCATCAGCGCCATGTCAGTTGGCTCCCATCGCGAGCCCGAGGGCGATCGACAGCTCTTGGGGGGTGACCCCCTCGGGGACCCTCACCTTCCGGCTGTTGGGGACGTGGTCGAGCGGGTTGCCGAACTCGACGGGCACCCGCAGCTCGGAGGCGAGGCGCTGCGCGAAGCCGCCCAGGTTGCCTCCGCCGCCGCTGAGCACGACCCGCGACAGCGACCCGATGTTGCTGCCGCTGGTGAGGAAGAAGTCGACGGTCTGGCGGACCTCGCCGATCAGCCGCGACACGGACTCGTTGATGACGGTCTGCGCGGGGTGCTCGTCGCCAGGCACGGTGGCGGTGGCGACCCCACCGAAGACCGTGTCCGACACCCCGAGGGCGGCGCCGGCGGGGTGCGAGGTAGGCATGCCCAGCGCGATCTTGGTGCGCTCGGCCTCCTCGTGGGACCACTCGAAGCGGTCGCGCAGCACCTGCGTCAGCACCTCGCCGCCCTGCCCGGTCATGATGCGGACGTAGCGGGGCTGCCCACCCTCGTGGATCACGAGGTTGGCGACGTGGGCGCCGAGCTCGAGCAGCACCTCGACGCTCGGCTCCGCCGACTCCGAGCCAGGCGCCGGGTTGGCGGCCCGCACCAGGGCGAAGGGGCTGATCTCGGCGCGCACCGGCTGGAGCCCGGCCCCGCGCAGCGCGGTGACGAAGCCGTCGAGGGTCTCGTTGGAGGCCACCACGAGCAGGATCTGCAGCATCCGCCGGGTCTGGCCGGTGACCGGGTCGACGGTCTCGAAGTCCTTGAGCGCGTGGTAGTCGACCGTGACCTCGTTGATGTCCATCGGGATGTACTCCGCCGCCTGGTACTTCAGCGACTTGCGGAAGTCGTCGGGGGCGAGCCACTCGAGGTCCATCTGCCGCACCAGCACGTGGCTGTTGGCCAGGGAGAAGACGACCTTCTTGGTCTTGAGCTTCTCTCTTGACCACAGCTCCTTGAGCGCCAGGCTCACCGCGGCGGGGTCGCGGATCTCACCGGCGACCACGACCCCCGTGGGGAGCGTGGCGACGGCGACCTTCTCCACGACGGGGCCGTTGCGGCCGGGCGTGAACTGGATGGCGCGGACGCCGGAGCCACCGATGTCCAGGCTGACCAACGTGCGTCCCACTCGTACTCCTCGAGCTGATGAGTCCCGGCGGGGGCCGGGTCTCGACGTGACGCCCCGTCCGCACGCGGGGACTGGGGCCTTCTCAGAGCAGTTATCGGGGGGAGGGGGCGGCTGCTTGACCGGAACAGAGGAAAACCTCGGCACATTTCACGCGCGGTGACGACAAACGCGTGCCCAAGCCTCTAGACGGGCCGACGGCGAGCCGATGGTCTGGGTGACCCGTTCCGGGCAGGCCTCCGCGCGCCCCGGGACACAGGCACCCGCCGCCCCCGTCGTAAGGCTGTCGATGAACCAGCAGACCCAGCAGACCCCGCTCCAGCTGACGCCGTTTTTCCAGGCGCTCGTCGACCACAAGGGTTCCGACCTGCACCTCAAGGTCGCCTCGCCGCCCAAGATCCGGATCTCGGGCGTCCTCACTCCGCTCGACCACCCGCCGCTGACCCCGCAGCAGGCCGAGGAGTGGATCACCGAGACGATGGACGCCGACACACGCCGCAAGTTCGCCGACACCAACGAGGCCGACTACTCGATCTCGCTGCACGGGCTCGGACGGTTCCGCGCCAACGCGTTCCGCGCGCGGGGCACGGTGGCCCTGATCTGCCGCCGGGTCGCCGACACGCCGCTGACCCTCGAGCAGCTGGGGGTGCCGTCGGTCATCAGCGAGCTCGCCCTGCACAGCCGCGGGATGGTGCTGGTCACGGGCCCGACCGGGTCGGGCAAGACCACCACGCTCGGCGGCATGGTCGACCTGATCAACACCACGAAGCCGGTGCACGTGCTGACCATCGAGGACCCGATCGAGATCCTGCACGCCGACAAGGTGGCCTCGATCAACCAGCGCGAGCTGCGGCTCGACACGACCGACTTCTCGGTGGCCCTACGCGCCGCGATGCGCCAGGACCCCGACGTCATCCTGATCGGCGAGATGCGCGACGTCGAGACGGTGCGGGCCGCCGCCTCGGCGGCCGAGACCGGCCACTTCGTGATGTCGACCCTGCACACCACCGACGCCGCCGAGACGGTGAACCGCATCATCGACTTCTTCCCGCCGAGCGAGCAGAAGCAGATCCGTCTTGCCCTCGCGGCCTCACTCAAGGGAATCGTGTGCCAGCGTCTGGTGCCGAAGGCGGACGGGACCGGCCGGGTGTGCGCGATGGAGGTGCTGGTCAACACCTCGCGCATCGCCGAGGCCATCGCCGACCCCGACAAGACCCACGGCATCGTCGACATCGTCGCCGAGGGCCGCCACTACGGCATGCAGACCTTCGACCAGCACCTCGTCGACCTGACGATGTCGGGTCAGATCACGGTCGCGGCCGCCAAGGCCGCCTCCACCAACCCGCACGACCTCGCCGTCCAGCTCAAGCGGGCCGGGATGAGCCCCCAGGTGGTCGACGCGGCCTGAGGTCGCCCGTCAGCCGCAGAACTTCCGCCGGTTGAACCCTCGTGTCGGGCCCCCGACCGGCCGATGAGACCTAGAGACGAGACCCGTCCGCCAGCCTTCTACTCGGAGCCCTGATGACCTTGACCGCCATGACCCCGCCGACCGGACCGGCCGGCTCCGACCGCAGCGCCAGCGTGCTCAACCTGCTCGAGCACGGCAAGATCACCGATGAGCAGGTCTGCGCTGCCGAGGTCGTCGCTGCTGACAAGCGCCAGCCGCTGCTCAACGTGCTGGTGGCGACCGGCGCGATCACCAAGGTGGACGCCGTACGGGCCAACACCGAGGTCCTCGGAATGGAGTTCGTCGAGCTCCTCGACTACGTGATCGACGGCGGCGCCCAGACCCGGCTGACCGGCGACATCTGCCGACGGCGCAACGTGATCCCACTGTGCTGGGACGGGCCACGGCTGGTCGTCGCGGCCTCGGCGTCCGCGGCGCGCGATCTGAACCTGAAGGACGACCTCAAGCGTATGGCGCGCGCGGACATCAAGTTCGCCATCGCGATGAAGGAGGACATCGCCGCCAAGGTCAACCGGACCTACCGGCCAGACGGCGAGCTCAACCAGCTCACCACCGACCTCACCGAGACCGACGAGGCCGAGGACAACGAGCTCAACGCCCTCGGCGACGTCACGGCCGAGGCCCCTGTCGTCCGCTTCGTCAACCTGCTGATCATGCAGGGCATCGCCGACGGGGCCTCCGACATCCACCTCGACCCCGGTGAGCACAGCCTGCGCGTGCGCTACCGCATCGACGGCGTCCTCAAGGACGCCCACACGGCCCCCAAGAGCATCCAGGCGGCCGTCATCTCCCGGCTCAAGATCACCGCGGGCATCGACATCGCCGAGACCCGCAAGCCGCAGGACGGTCGCCTGTCGGTCACCCACGAGGGCAAGAAGATCGACCTGCGCGTCGCCTCCCTCCCCACGGTCTTCGGGGAGAAGATCGTGATGCGCATCCTCGACAACTCCACAGCCCAGATGAGTCTCGACGACCTCGGGTTCGCGCCGGCCAACTTCGCCCGCTTCGAGCAGTCCTACGTCAAGCCCTACGGGATGATCCTCGTGACCGGCCCGACGGGCTCGGGCAAGTCGACGACGCTCTACGCCACGGTCAACATCGTGTCCGACCCGCAGGTCAACGTGATCACCGTCGAGAACCCGGTCGAGTACCGCATCGCGGGCATCAACCAGGTGCAGACCAACGACAAGGCCGGCATGACGTTTGCCGCCGCACTCAAGTCGATCCTGCGCTCGGACCCCGACGTCGTGCTGATCGGTGAGATCCGCGACCACGAGACCGCGCAGATCGCGGTCGAGGCCGCGCTCACCGGGCACCTGGTGCTCTCGACCCTGCACACCAACGACGCTCCGAGCGCGATCACGCGACTGATCGAGATGGGTATCGAGCCCTTCCTCGTCGGCTCGGCGCTCGACTGCGTGCTCGCTCAGCGGCTGTGCCGCAAGCTGTGCACCAAGTGCCGCGAGGAGTACGTGCCGACCGCCGAGGAGCTGCTCGCCGTGCCGGACTTCCCGTATGCGCAGGGTGACCCCCTGCCGACGCTCTACCAGCCGGTGGGCTGCAACCTGTGCTCCTCGACCGGCTACAAGGGCCGGATGGCGCTGCACGAGGTCATGACGGTCACCGAGTCGGTCGAGCGCTTGGCAGTGCAGCGCGTCGCCTCCGACGACATCATGCGCCTCGCGCGATCCGAGGGCATGAAGACCCTGCTCGAGGACGGTTGGTACAAGGTCGGCCGCGGGCTGACCTCGATCCAGGAGATCCTGCGCG
>NZ_JAXMNS010000259.1:0-5615 GCF_034670285.1 Nocardioides sp.
CTCAACGAGATCGCTCGGCTCATCCCGGCACTGTCCGACTCGGCCGACTCGTTGCACCACGCCGTCGGGCCGCTGGGCGACCTCGTCGGGCGCCTCCCCGGCGGACGACGCCGCCCGAACGCCGTGGCCGGGACGTGACCAAGCCGCTCCCCCGCAGTGCGCCGGACTCCCGCGACCACCCGCCGATGGCACCGGTGAGCGCGCACCGTCGGCTCGTGGACGAGGACGAGTCGCGACGGGCCAACGGCCCCGACTGGGACCGCTACGCCGACGAGTACCAGTCGACGCACGGGGCCTTCCTGGGTGACATGGGTTTCGTCTGGGGCCCCGAGGGCCTCACCGAGTCCGACGCCGGGCTGCTCGGGAGCGTCGAGGGACGCGACGTCCTCGAGGTCGGGTCGGGCGCCGGGCAGTGCTCGCGCTGGATCAACGCCCGGGGTGGACGTGCCGTCGGACTCGACCTGTCGCACCGCCAGCTCCAGCACGGCCTACGGATCGACGCGGAGACCGGGGTGGAGGTGCCGTCGGTGCGTGGCACCGCGACCCACCTGCCGTTCGCCGCGGCGTCGTTCGACATCGTCTTCTGCAGCTTTGGCGCCCTCCAGTTCGTGCACGACATCGCTGCGGCGATCGACGAGACCGCTCGCGTCCTGCGCCCGGGCGGACGCTTCGTCTTCTCGATCACCCACCCCACGCGCTGGATGTTTCCCGACGACCCGTCCGAGGGCGGCCTGGTCGCTGCCCAGTCCTACTGGGACCGGCTCCCCTACGTCGAGGTCGACGACGACACCGACGAGGTCACCTACGTCGAGCACCACCGCACGCTCGGCGACTGGGTGGGGCTGCTGTCCGCGGCGGGCTTCGCACTCACCGACCTCGTGGAGCCGGAGTGGCCCGAGGGCCACGACCGGGTCTGGGGCGGGTGGTCCTCCGTCCGCGGTCGACTCACCCCGGGCACCGCGATCCTCGGCGCCGATCTGCTCGCGGGTGGCGCCCGAGCCCGCCGCTAGGGTCGTAGCGTGAACGAGGACGAGATCCGCAAGTCAGCAGCCCTCGAGCAGAGGCACTGGTGGTATGCCGAGCGACGCGCGCTGGTGCGTCGACTCGTCTCGCCCCTGACCCCCGGACGGGCGCTCGACGTCGGCTGCGGCGGCGGCGGCAACACCGGGGTCCTGCGCGACCTCGGGTGGCAGGTCAGCGGGCTGGAGTACTCCCCGGCCGCAGCGGGACTCGCCACCAGCCGCGGTCTCGACGTGGTCCGCGGCGACGCACGGCTGCTGCCCTTCCCCGACGCGTCGATGGACCTCGTCATGTCGACCGACATGTGGGAGCACATCGAGGACGACGAGGCCGTCGCCCGCGAGACCTTCCGGGTGCTGAAGCCGGGCGGCCGCCTGCTGGTCGCCGTGCCGTGCAGCATGTCGCTGTGGAGCGGCCACGACGTCGCCCTGGGTCACGTGCGCCGCTACGAGAAGCCGGAGCTGATCGGCCTGATGGAGCGCGTGGGGCTCGAGGTGATCGATGTCCGCTCCTGGAACGTCCTGCTCCGTCCGGTGGTCCGGGCCCGACGCCGTAGCAACACCAGCGAGAGCGAGATGGAGCAGGTGCACCCGGTCCTCAACGCCGGCCTGCGCGCGGCCGTGGCCACCGAACGCTTCCTGCCCCTGCACCACCTCCCCGGCGTCAGCCTGGTCGTGCGAGCGGTGAAGCCCGGCGTGCTCGAGCCCGGGTGAGCGACGCGAGTGCCCCCGACTGGGTGGCCGACCCCACGATCGCCTGGCGCATCGTGCTGACCGCCCGGCTCACCGAGCCGCTGCCGGCCGACGTCGCACGTGAGCGCCTCGCCGGGCTGCACCGCGACCAGGGCTGGGCGGGCCGGGGTCAGGTCGTCGTCGTGGACGACGTCGCTGCGGCCAGGCGCGCGCTCGGCGACGAGCGGGTCGGCGTCGTCTCCCTCGGCCTCTCCTCCGACGGCACCCAGGTCGTGGTCTCGGCCCACCACAGTCGCGTCGACGGCCTCGGGCTGCTGACGGTGCTCAGCGCCCTCACCGGCACCCCGATCACGTCGAGCGCCCGCGGCGTCGGCGAACGACCCGATGCCTCGGGGCCGGTCGGCACCGTCGTACGGCGTCTGGCCGAGGTCGCGTGGGCGCCGCCCGCCCGCGTGGTCGGCCCGACGCCCGCCACACCGCAGCCGAGAGACGTCTACGTCGAGCGACTGGTCCCGGGCGAGCACCGCACCGCCGCGCTCGTGAGCGCCGGCGTGCGAGGAGTCGTCGACCACCAGCGCGAGCACCGACCACGACGACGCACGCGCCACGTGGCGGTCGCAGTGGGCGTCACCCGCGACGCGACTCCGTGGCCGATCTCCGACCGGAGCGCCCTGCTGCGTCTGCGCGACGTCGAGCGCCTCGACGCCGCGGGCGTCGCCGAGGCGTTGGCCCACGCAGCCACCGCGCGGGCGGTCCAGGCGACCGGGTCGGGCGCCGGAATGATGCGCCTGGGGCTTCGTGCGTTGGCACCGCGCCTCGGGTCGACCCTGCTCGTGTCGCACCTGGGCAGGGTGGACGGCGCGGTGGACGCACTGGCGTTCCACCCCGTGACCGCGGGCGGCACCGGCCTCTCGCTCGGAGGCGTGACCTTGCGCGGCTCGACGTGCCTCACGCTGCGCGCCCGTGGCGCCCAGTGGACGCACGACGGCCTCGAGCAGCTGCTCGAGGCCGTCGTGGCTCACCTGCCCGAAGGCTGAACGCGCTCAGGCGGTGACGAGCTCGCGGTCGTTCTTGTGGTGGCCCGAGTCGCTGCGCCCGCCGCTGCGCAGACGCAGTCCGCCGGCGATCGCGGCGAGTCCCAGGAGCAGCAGGATCGCCGGGAACAGCCACACCATGCCCCCGAGGAGGAAGCTCTGGGACTTGCCACCGTCGACGAGGTCGGACACGGTCTCGGGGGTGTACTCCACGGTGCCCACGAAGGCCGGCACCTGCTGGCCGTCGGCCTCGAAGTACTGGTTGCGGTTCTCGACACGCTTGACCGGCGAACCGGTGGTGGGCTCGAACCAGACGGTGCGCACCATCGCGTACATCATGTCGGCGGTCACGGTGTCGTCGGCGACGTCGAAGACCGAGCCCGGCAGGTCCTGGGTGCCGATCTGGGTGGCGTCGATGGTCTGGACGAACTTGTAGGTCTCGAGCCCGTCGAGCTTCTCCGTGCCGACGTAGGCCATCGTGCTGGCCTCACGCACCGAGGAGTCCCACCACGACATGTCTTCCTTCGCCATGTCGAAGGGGGCCTTGTAGATCTGACCCGAGCGGTTGACCTCCACCTGGCGCACCGCATAGCTGTCACCGTCGACGTAGGACTCGTCGACGTAGGACCCGCACCCGGGGCACTCGGCTGCCGCGCCCGTCTCGGCGTCGAACGGCACCCGCTCGGAGTCCTGCTTGAAGCAGCCGGGCAGGGCCGCGTCGACCGTCGGGTCGCAGGTCGCGCCCTCGACCCCGGTGTTGAGGATCGAGGTGCGGTTGACCCACACCACGACCCCCTCGGGGGCCGCCGCGTCGCTGTCGGCGATCGTGAAGGACGAGATCGCCAGGTCGGTGGTGACCGGCTGCAGGGTGGCGGCATCGAAGATCGTCGCCCCCTCGGCCTGGAGCTCGGTGGTCGACTCGTAGTTGGTCGGGATGGTGGCCAGGTTCGGCTGGGCGTAGAACTTGACCAGCAGCGCGGCCATGATCAGGAACGCTCCGAGCCCGACAAGGGCGGTGCTGAAGACTCGACGCATGATGATTACCTCTCAGTGGTCGCGGCGGTTACCGCGGGTGCAGCAGTGACGGAAGCAGGAAGGGACACGCTCGGCGCGTGCCGTGGGACGCCCCGAAGGGCCTGACGCTCGTCGACGACCAGCTCGACGGCCTCGTGGTGCATGCGAGACCAGCTGAAGCCGGCAGCCCAGGTGGTGCTCGCCTCGAAGGCCAGACGTCGCCGCCGTGGTGCCTCGAGATCGTCGAGGGCGGAGCGGATGGCGTCGGTGAGTCGCGTCTGGACGACGGCGAGGTCGTCGGAGTCGGGCACCAGCCAGCCGGTCTCACCGTCGCGGATCGAGTCGCGCAGTCCGGGCACGTCGCGGGCCACCGTCGGGATGCCGTAGCCGGCCGCCTCGATGACGACCTGCCCCCAGCCCTCGATGTCGGAGGCACAGACGTGGAGGGCCGCACGGCGGAGCAACGCCTGCTTGGTCGACTCGGCCACGTAGCCGTGGAAGGTCACCCGGTCGGCGAGGTCGAGGTCGGCCGCGATCCAGCGGAGCCGGTCGAGCTGGGGTCCCTTGCCGCACACGTCGAGGTGCAGGCCGGGCCGCTCGTGCCTCAGGGCGTGCATGGCACGCAGGACCAGGTCGACGCGCTTGTGCGGGACCAGGCGGCCCAGGACGAGCAGTCGGTCGGGGTCCTTGGCGAGGAACGCCTCGGCCGAGGCCGGGTCGCTTTCTCCCGCGGCGACGAGCGGAGCGGCAGTGCCGTTGCCGATGATGGAGACCGGGCTGTCCCAGTCGAGCTGGGTGAACATCTCGTCGCGCGTGGACTCCGAGACCGCGACCGTACGACGACGTCGGTAGACGCGGCGCATGGCAACCCTTTCCAACCACTGCCCCAGGCGCGCCAGTGGCGTCGGGAAGTAGGTCGTGAACTGTTCCTGGTGGACGTGGTGGACGACGAGGACCACTGCGGTCGACCGGCGCACGTAGAGCGGGGAGAACGACGGGATGCCGCACTCGGGGTCGATGACCACGTCGAGCGTCCGGCGTCGCTTCAGCAGTGAGCACGCGGCGAAGGCGTAGAAGCCGAACGCCCCGCCCCCGCGGTGGACCTCGATGCCGTCGCGCAGGTCGTGACGTCGCTGCCCGCGGTCGCGAGCGGTGATGAACTCCACTCGGGCGCCGGCGGCGCGCAAGGCCGTGGCGTACTCCCACGCGTAGCGCTCCGAGCCGCCGGCGAGGCTGTGCTCGAGGTCGCGCCAGTTGACCACGACGGCGTGGGTGCCGGCGAGGGGCGTGTGGGACGCGACGTGGTGCATCTCAGGCCTCGGCCGCGAGCGGGACGAGAGCGGCGCCGGGCAGCGCGTCCACGGACCGCAGCGGCTCCGCGCGCAGCAGCCAGGCGATGAGGACGAGGTTGAGGAACGCACCCGCGCCGTGGCGCAGCGGCGCGAAGGTCGAGCCCGGCACGTCGGCCCACTGCACGGCGAACTCGGCGATCCGCGCCTCGCGACGCTGGAGGCGCGCGAGGAGCTCGACGTCGAACGAGAAGCCCGTCGTGCGCAGCTCGGCGAAGGTGGCCCGGGCCAGGTCGCCACGCATCACCTTGAAGCCGCACTGGGTGTCGCCGATGCCGGGGACGATGCGTGCGGTCAGGGAGCGGTAGCGGCGGGCTCCGGACTCGCGCAGCCGGCTGTGCCGCGCGGCGGTGTCGGAGCCGAACGCGGCGCGCGACCCGATCGCGACGTCGTGACCGAGCGCCACCAGGCGCAGCGACTCGAGCAGCGCGTCGAGGTGGGTCGCCCCGTCGGCGTCCATGAACGCGACGAGGTCGGCGTCGGTCGCGGCGATGCCGGCGGCGACC
>NZ_JAXMNS010000260.1:0-5596 GCF_034670285.1 Nocardioides sp.
GGATGGCGCGAACGCCCACATGACGGGACGCTCGTCTCAACATGTGGGACCGTGGCAGACTCTCCTACTGCCCCGCGGGGGCAGCGGCTACGGTAGAGACATGTCCCAGGACCTTCTCGTACGCATGCGACGTGCCGGCTGACCAGTCAGCCAGCGCGTCACCCCTCGTTGCCTTGCGGCCGGGGGGTTTTTTGTTGCCCAGGTCCTCGACCAGCAGTCAGTCACAGCCCCACCGCACCGAAGAGACAAAGGAAATGAGTCCATGAGCGAAGAAATGACAGGCGCCCAGAGCCTGATCAAGTCGCTGGAAGCCGCTGGGACGGAGACGATCTTCGGCATCCCCGGTGGCGCGATCCTCCCGGCCTACGACCCCCTCATGGACTCCTCCATCCGCCACATCCTCGTACGCCACGAGCAGGGCGCCGGTCACGCCGCCCAGGGCTACGCCTCGGCCACCGGTCGCGTGGGCGTCTGCATGGCGACCTCCGGCCCGGGTGCGACCAACCTGGTGACGCCGATCGCCGACGCCCACATGGACTCCGTGCCGATGGTGGCCATCACCGGCCAGGTCGGCGCCTCGATGATCGGGACCGACGCCTTCCAGGAGGCCGACATCCGCGGCATCACAATGCCGATCACCAAGCACAACTTCCTCGTCACCGACCCCGCCGACATCCCGCGCACGGTCGCGGAGGCCTTCCACATCGCCTCGACCGGTCGCCCCGGCCCGGTGCTCGTGGACGTCGCCAAGTCGGCGCTCCAGGCGATGACCACCTACGACTGGCCCTCCGAGCTGCACCTGCCCGGCTACCGGCCGGTGACCAAGCCGCACGCCAAGCAGATCCGCGAGGCGACCCGGCTGATCCTGGAGTCGCGCCGCCCGGTGCTCTACGTCGGCGGTGGCGTCATCCGCGCCGCGGCGTCCGAGGAGCTGGCGCGCCTCGCCGCGCTCACCGGCATGCCGGTCGTGACCACCCTGATGGCGCGCGGCGCGTTCCCCGACAGCCACCCGCAGCACCTCGGCATGCCCGGCATGCACGGCACCGTCGCCGCCGTCGCCGGCCTCCAGCGCAGCGACCTCATCATCAGCCTCGGCGCCCGCTTCGACGACCGGGTCACTGGCAACCTCGACTCCTTCGCGCCCGGCGCCAAGGTGATCCACGCCGACATCGACCCCGCCGAGATCGGCAAGAACCGCCACGCCGACGTGCCGATCGTCGGTGACGTCCGTGAGGTTCTCATCGAGCTGGTCGCGGCGCTCAAGGTCGAGCAGGACGCCGGGAACACCGGCGACTTCGAGGCCTGGGTCGAGTTCCTGAGCGGGGTCAAGACGACCTACCCGCTCGGCTACGAGACCCACGACGACGGCCGCCTCGCCCCGCAGTACGTCATCGAGCGCCTCGGCGCGATCGCCGGCCCCGACACCATCTACACCTCGGGCGTGGGCCAGCACCAGATGTGGGCCGCGCAGTTCGTGAAGTACGAGAACCCCCGCACCTGGATCAACTCCGGTGGCCTGGGCACGATGGGCTTCGCGGTGCCGGGAGCGATGGGTGCCAAGGTCGGTCGTCCAGACGCGACCGTGTGGGCGGTCGACGGCGACGGCTGCTTCCAGATGACCAACCAGGAGCTCGCCACCTGCGCGCTCAACGACATTCCGATCAAGGTCGCGATCATCAACAACGAGTCGCTCGGCATGGTGCGCCAGTGGCAGACGCTGTTCTACAACGAGCGCTACTCCAACACCGACCTGCACACGGGGCCGGCGCGCCGCATCCCCGACTTCGTCAAGCTCGCCGACGCCTACGGCTGCGTGGGCCTGGCCTGCGAGAAGCCCGAGGACGTCGACGCCACCATCGAGAAGGCCATGGGCATCAACGACGTGCCTGTCGTGGTCGACTTCCGCGTGCACCGTGACGCGATGGTGTGGCCGATGGTCGCCGCGGGCACCAGCAACGACGAGATCAAGTACGCGCGCGACCTCGCGCCGGACTTCGACGAGAACGACCTCTGAGGCGGACCTGATGAGCAAGCACACCCTGAGCGTCCTCGTGGAGGACAAGCCCGGCGTCCTGGCCCGCATCGCGGCCCTCTTCAGCCGCCGCGCCTTCAACATCGAGTCCCTGGCCGTCGGCCCGACCGAGCACGCGGACGTGTCGCGGATGACGATCGTGGTCGACGTCGAGGGCACCCCTCTCGAGCAGGTCACCAAGCAGCTCAACAAGCTCGTCGAGGTCATCAAGATCGTCGAGCTCGACCCGGCCGGCTCGGTCAACCGCGAGCTGGTGATGGTCAAGGTCGCCGCCACCGCGGAGACGCGCAGCCAGGTGCTGGACGCCGTCCAGCTCTTCCGCGCCAAGGTCATCGACGTCGCTCCCGACGCCGTGACGATCCAGATCACCGGCAACTCGGACAAGATCGCCGACTTCCTCGCCGTCCTCACGCCGTTCGGCATCCGCGAGCTGGTGCAGTCCGGCCAGGTCGCCATCGGTCGCGGCTCCCGCTCCATCTCCGAGCGCAACCTGCGCCCGGTCGCCATCCCGGTCCCGCCGATCACGGCCTGACCGTCCCGAACCCCGCATCACCAACACACAAGGAGAAGCCACCAGTGGCTGAGATGTTCTACGACGACGACGCCGACCTCTCGCTGATCCAGGGCAAGAACGTGGCCGTCATCGGCTACGGCAGCCAGGGTCACGCGCACGCCCTCTCGCTGCGCGACTCGGGCGTCGACGTCCGCATCGGTCTGCAGCCGGGCTCCAAGAGCCGCGCCAAGGCCGAGGCCGAGGGCCTGCGCGTCCTGACGCCGGCCGAGGCCGCGGAGGAGGCCGACGTCATCGTCATCCTCGCTCCCGACCAGCACCAGCGAAAGCTGTACGCCGAGGAGATCGCCCCGCAGCTCGCCGAGGGCGACACCCTGGTCTTCGGCCACGGGTTCAACATCCGCTTCGGCTACATCACCCCGCCCGAGGGCGTCGACGTCTTCATGGTCGCCCCCAAGGGCCCCGGCCACCTCGTGCGTCGTGAGTACGTCGACGGTCGCGGCGTGCCCGTGCTCGTCGCCGTCGAGAAGGACGCCTCCGGCTCGGCCTGGCAGCTCGCGCTGTCCTACGCCAAGGGCATCGGCGGCCTGCGTGCCGGCGGCATCAAGACCACCTTCACCGAGGAGACCGAGACCGACCTCTTCGGTGAGCAGGCCGTGCTGTGCGGCGGCGCCTCGCAGCTGGTCATGTACGGCTTCGAGGTCCTCACCGAGGCCGGCTACCAGCCCGAGGTCGCCTACTTCGAGTGCCTCCACGAGCTCAAGCTGATCGTCGACCTCATGTACGAGGGCGGCATCGCCAAGCAGCGCTGGTCGGTCTCCGACACCGCCGAGTTCGGTGACTACGTCTCCGGCCCTCGCGTCATCACGCCCGACGTGAAGAAGAACATGGAGGCCGTGCTCGAGGACATCAAGAACGGTGCCTTCGCCGAGCGCTTCATCACCGACATGGAGAACGGCTCGCCCGAGTTCACCGAGTTCCGCAAGACCGGTGAGGCGCACCCGATCGAGACCACCGGCCGTGAGCTGCGCAAGCTCATGGCGTGGGTCAAGAGCCACGACACCGACTACGTCGAGGGTTCGTCCGCCCGCTGATCGCCCCGCGGTCGACCGCGGGGCAGATTCTCCGCTGAAGTGGTGAAACTCCCGCTTCTGTCATGAAGTTTCGTGACAGAAGCGGGAGTTTTGTCGTCGTACGACGCCGGCGGGGCGGGAGTCGCTACTTCACCTCGCTGCGCAGCACGAGCCGCAGCCCGAGCAGGAGGGGGAGCGCCAGCCAGAACGCCCCAGACACCGCCAGGTGGGCCCACTGCTCCACGCTCGGGACGATGTCGAAGAGCTGGCCCTGGCTGTAGTTGAAGTCGACCCAGGGCTGGATGTCGGCGAACCACTGCTGGGTGCTCGCGAGCAGCATGGTGAGCGACGACAACACGAACTGGTAGGCGAAGTAGGCCACGAGTGCGGCCGGCGAGCTGCGCAGCACCAGCCCGAGCATGAAGCCGATGAACATGTTGAGCACGGTGCCCAGGGCGATCATCAGCAGCTGCAGGAGCCCGAGGTCCCACACGGTGTCGACCCCGGCGATCGTCGACCCGACGACATTGCCGATCGCCCCAATCGCCGCTGCCACCACGATGGCGACGACACCGATCACGAAGGCGCCGACGGCCTTCGCCGCGATCACCCGCCCGCGGCGGGGCACGAAGGTGAACGTCGCCAGGCCGGTGCGCTGGCTCCACTCGCTGGTGACCGAGAGCAGCGCGATCACCGGCAGGATCACCGTCATCGGGAGCCCGAAGGCCGCGGCGAAGGTGTCGTAGGTCAGGGCGTCCTCGGGTGCCCACAGGATCACGGCGACCGTCGCCAGCGTGGCGAGGATGCCGACGGAGGCGAGCAGCCAGAACCCGGAGCGCGTGTCGAACATCTTGCGTAGCTCGACCGAGACCAGGCGCGAGAAGGGGATCGGGTCGTACGACGTCGTCCGCGCGGTCGTGGGCTGGGTGCTGACCGGGGTGCTGGCAGGGGTACTTGTCGGGGTGCTGGTGACGGTCATGCTGCGGCTCCGTCCGTGAGGCTGGTGGTGTGCTCGCGCTGGGTCTCGGCGGTGAGCTGGAGGAACATCTCCTCGAGCCCGGCGCCGTCCGCCCCGCGCAGCTCGGTGAGGGGTACGCCGGCGGCGAGCGCGACGCGGCCCACGACCTCGGCCTCGATCTCGACCCGCAAGCCGCCGTCGACGTGGGCGAACTCGATCTCGGCCTCGACCAGGGCGCGCGCGAGCGGCCGGACGTCCGGCGTCCGCACGAGGGTCCCGGCTCCGGCGAGCAGCTCGGCCTTGGTGCCCTGCGCGACGATCCGGCCGTTGCCGATCACCACGAGGTCGTCGGCGACGACCTCGATCTCGTGCAGCAGGTGCGAGGAGAGCAGCACGGTGCCGCCGCGGTTGGCGTAGTCACGCAGCAGGTCGCGCATCCAACGGATGCCAGCGGGGTCGAGGCCGTTGGCCGGCTCGTCGAGGATCAGCACCTCGGGGTCGCCGATCAGGGCGACGGCGATGCCGAGGCGCTGGCGCATTCCAAGGGAGTAGTTGCTGACGCGTCGCTCGGACTCCTCGGCGGTGAGGCTGACCCGGTCGAGCATCGTGTCGACCCGGTCGGCACCGAGCCCGAGGGTGCGTTGGGCGATCGTGAGGATCTCACGCCCGCTGCGGCCGGCGTGCTGGGCGGAGGCGTCGAGCAGCACGCCGACCTGACGGCCGGGGTTGGGGAGGTCGACGAAGCGTCGTTCGCAGACGGTGGCGGAGCCGGCCCCGGCGGGGGTGAGCCCGACCAGGATGCGCATGGTGGTCGACTTGCCGGCGCCGTTGGGTCCGAGGAAGCCGGTCACGCGACCCGGCTCGGCGGTGAACGACACGTCGTCGACAGCGGTGAACGAGCCGTAGGAACGGCTGAGGTGGTCGATGGTGATCATGGCTCCAGCCTCGTGCGGCAGCGCACCTCCGCGCATCGGGGAGATCGCTGAGTCCGACCCCGGGATCCGACCCCGAGCGACCCCGAG
>NZ_JAXMNS010000261.1:0-5587 GCF_034670285.1 Nocardioides sp.
TGATCACCCGGCTCATCGAGTAGCCGGCCCCCCGGTAATCGAGTAGCCGGCTACGCGACGAAGGAGCGGGCCGGCGTATCAAGATGCCTCCCGCCTACGAAGCGGCCTCGCCCCGCCGCCTGCACACACCTCGCCACCATCTCGATACGCCGGTCGCTCACCGCGCTCGCCCCCGGCTACTCGATGACCATCAGGATGACCATCAGAAGAGGGCGTCCTGCTCGAGGGAGAGCAGCACCTGCTTGCGCGCGACACCCCCGGCGTAGCCGGTGAGGGTGCCGTTGGCACCGATCACGCGGTGGCACGGCACGACGATCGGGATCGGGTTGGAGCCGTTGGCGAGGCCGACCGCGCGCGAGGCGGCGTTGGTCTTGCCCAGGCGGTGCGCGATCTCGCCGTACGACGCCGTCTCGCCGTAGCCGATGGCGGCGAGCTCGACCCACACCCGCTGCTGGAACTCGGTGCCGCCGGGGGCCAGGGGCAGGTCGAACTCCTTGAGGTCGCGCGCGAAGTACGCCGCCAGCTGACGCGCCGCCTCGACGAGCACCGGGTGCGCGTCGTCGCGGGGTCCTCTGACCCGCCCGTCAGCCGGGCCGAAGGGCGAGAACTCGATCGCGGTGATGGCGTCGTCGTGCTCGACGAGTCGCAGCTCGCCGATCGGTGAGTCGATCACGGTCCACATGGTCAGCGTTCCTTCGTCGGGGGCATCAGGGTGTTCCAGAGGTGCAGGAGTGCGTAGGAGCGCCAGGGGCTCCAGTCGGCGGCGCGGGCGATGACCTCAGCGGGGTCGCGGTCGAGGCCGCGCAACGCGTTTCGCACGCCGATGTCGGTGGGCAGGAAGACGTCGGGGTGGGCGAGCGCCCGCATCGCGACGTAGTCGGCCGTCCACGGACCGATCCCACGCAGCGCGATCATCGCCTCGCGCACCGACTCGCGGTCGGTGCCGCGGTCGAGCACGATGTCGCCGGTGGCGAGCGCCGCACAGAGCCCCACGAGAGCTCGGCCGCGGGCGCGCGGCATCGGGAGCGTCGTCGGGTCGGCTGCGGCCAGGTCTGCGGCCCGCGGGAACAGGTGGGTCAGGCCCGGGATCGTGGTCTCCACGGGCGTCCCGTAGGCCGCGACGACCTGGCCGGTGACGGTGCGCGCCCCTGTCACGCTGACCTGCTGGCCGATCACGGTCCGTACGGCGGTCTCGTCGCCGTCCACCTGGCCGGGCAGCCGCAGGCCCGGGCACGCGCGGGCGAGCGGACCGATCACCGGGTCCCCGACGAAGTGGTCGTCGACCGAGAGCGGGTCGCAGTCGGCGTCGAGCAGCCGCCGCGCACGCTCCACGGCGGCGGCGGTGTCACGCAGGTCGGCGAGCTCGAAGGTGGCGGTGACGAAGGCCGTGCTCCCCGGGTCGAGCGCGTCCGCGATCGCCAGGTGCACCGTGCCGGGCCCGTGCGGCAGGTCCAACGTGCGGGCGTACCACCCCTCGCCGGCGACCTCGAGGCCCGGCACGAGGTGGTAGGCGAGGAAGTCGAGCAGCGCCTGTCCTGCGAAAGGCGTGCGCACGGCGAGCCGGAGCGTGACCCGCACCGTGCCGGGAGGTCCTGACGGGCTCGCCGCTGCCGGCTCACCGGTCGAGGCCGCCGTACGGCGTCCGCCCCGACTCCCCCGCAGCTCGGTCGGGCTCGCGGCGTACACCTCGCGCACGGTCTCGTTGAACTGACGAACGCTCGAGAAGCCGGCGGCGAACGCGATGTCGGCGAAGCCGAGCTCAGTGGTCTCCACCAGCACGCGCGCCGTCTGCGCGCGACGCGCGCGGGCCAGGGCGAGAGGACCCGCCCCCAGCTCGGCCGTCAGCACTCGTCCGAGATGTCGCGAGGTGTAGCCCACGCGGCGGGCGAGGCCATCGACGCCCTCGCGATCGACCACGCCGTCGGAGATCAGGCGCATCGCTCGCCCGGCCACGTCGGCGGCGACGTCCCAGTCGGGGCTCCCCGGCGTCGCGTCGGGCAGACAACGCTTGCACGCCCGGTAGCCGCTCGCCTGCGCGGAGGCGGGGCTGACGTGGAAGGAGACGTTGCCCGGCGCCGGGGTGCGCGCCGGGCACGAGGGCCGGCAGTAGATCCCGGTCGTACGGACGGCGGTGTAGAACACGCCGTCGAAGCGTCGATCACGTGCCTTCACGGCTCGGTAGCACGACTCGGGGTCGAGTCGCGCGAGCGCGGGCGGGGTGACGGTCACGGGTCCATCATGACGCACGCCGTACGACGTCTCCGGCGGGAATCGGACACGGCCGTGCCCGCCGGGCCCGCTGGCGCTCCGCCGTCGATCTGCCCGTCGATCTGCCGTCGATCCGCCGTCGATCCCCCACCGGGCGACCGGTGGTCTGCGAGACTGCGAGGTGTGACCGAGGTCCCCATCGCCCCAGAGCGCCCCAGCCGACACCGCCGGCACGTGTGGGTGACCGTTGCTGTCACCCAGGCGCTGCTCGCCGTGATGGCGGTGGGCGCCGTGACGGTGGCCTACAGCACGCTCAACTCCAACATCGCCAACGGCGACGACATCATGCACACGATGCCCAAGCCGGCTGCCACCGTCGAGGAGAGCGGGCCCCTGGAGCCCCTCAACATCCTCGTGCTCGGTTCGGACTCCCGTGCGGGTGAGGGCAACGACATCGACGGCCTCGGCGACATCGGCGAGCGAGCCGACACCACGATCCTGCTCCACGTCTCGGCCGACCGGAGCACGGCGTACGGCGTGAGCCTGCCGCGCGACGCGATCATCGACCGTCCCGACTGCGCGCTCAGCGACGGCAGCGTCGTGGCCGGCGAGACGGCGGCCATGTTCAACACCGCCTTCGCCGTCGGCGGCGCCCAGTGCGCCATCCAGACGATCGAGTCGCTCACCGGCGTCTACGTCGACCACTTCGTCGTCGTCGACTTCAACGGGTTCAAGGACATGGTCGAGGCCATCAACGGTGTGGAGGTCTGCATCCCCACCGAGGTCGACGACCCGGAGCACGACATCTTCCTGCCGGCAGGCGTGCAGACGCTGACCGGGCAGGACGCACTCAACTACGTCCGTGAACGCTCGATCCTGTCCAACACCGGAGACATCGGTCGGATGAAGCGCCAGCAGGCCTTCATCGCCTCGATGACCAACAAGATCATGTCGGCCGGGATCCTGTCGCAGCCGTTGTCGGTCTTCAGCTTCCTCAACGCCGCGACCTCCTCGATCGAGGTCGATGCCGAGCTCGACACCGTGGGCAAGCTCGCCGACCTCGCGACCCAGTTCCGCAACACCGGTCTGTCGGACATCAACTTCATCACCGTGCCGATCGCGGAGTACCCCCTCGACCCGAACCGGTTGATCTGGACCGAGGAGGCCGACGAGCTGTGGGAGCGGATCATCGCCGACCGGTCGCTCGGCAAGGACTTCAACGACACCGCCATCGGCGCGGACGACTCCGTGGGCACGGTCGACGAGCCGACCGACGCTCCCACCGACGAGCCGACTGACGAACCCACCGACTCCCCCACGACCGAAGTGCCCACCGACGAGCCCACGGTCGATCCGGAGGAGGCTGCCGCAGCAGAGGCCCAGGCGCAGGCGCGGCTGGCCGCCGGCCTCTGCGCCTGACCTGCAACATGGCGTGAAATGACGAGAGCCCGAGCCTGTCGGCTCGGGCTCTCGTGCTGCTGCTTCTGTACCCCCGACCGGATTCGAACCGGCGCTACCGCCGTGAGAGGGCGACCGAGGAGCCACCGGACGATGCTGGAAATCACTGAACGTGCAGGTCAGCGGCACTATTGACGATTGGCACTCATTGGTCATTTCGGGCCGCTTCTGGCCCTTGTGTTGCCCCAGTGTTGCCCGAAAGGCCCGACCGCAACC
This sequence comes from Nocardioides sp., assembly GCF_034670285.1. Taxonomy (GTDB): domain Bacteria; phylum Actinomycetota; class Actinomycetes; order Propionibacteriales; family Nocardioidaceae; genus Nocardioides. Next base: position 3,883 of record NZ_JAXMNS010000261.1, read on the forward strand.
CTGATGCCTATAGTATTCTCTGCTATCTTTTTTTGTATGACGAGCAGGAGTGACGTGCTGCGCGAGGTGATGGTTGAGACGGGCACCACCCAGTCCGGCCTGTCTCGACTCAGCGGTGTGCGGCAGCCGAGCATCAGCGGCTTCCTCTCCGGCAAGATCGACCTCAGCGACGACCAGCTCGACCGTCTGCTGTCGTGCATGGGTTTCCGCCTTGAGGTCCTACGACACCCCGTCGCTCCCCAATTGACTCGCTCCGAACGCCGCTCGTGGCAATTGCACCGGCGACTCTCCACGCTTCTCACTCCCCTGAGCTTCGAGGGGTGGCGACCGACGATCGAGCGCAACCTCGACCGCCTCGGCAACAACGTGACCGGCCATCCGCACGAACGAAATCTCGAGCAGTGGCGCCAGCTCGTCGAGCGCGGCGACCTCCCCGGACTGCACCGCGTCCTCACGGGTCTTGGCCGAGATTCGATCGAGATGCGCGAGGTCTCCCCTATGTCCGGGCTTCTCCCCGACGAGCAGCGCCGCGAGGTCCTGCGACTGGTCGGCTGATGCGACGAGACCAGCTGGAGCACGCCATCCGCACGGCCTGCCAGATCATCGATCAGTCCGAGGTCATCGTTGTCGGCTCGCCGGCCATCCTCGGCACCTACGACGAGTCACAACTGCCCGCGGCCGCAACGATGTCTATCGAGGTCGACATCCTGCCCATAGCCGAGACCAACGATGAGACCGCGCGACTAGCCCTTAGGGATCACGGGTTGGGGTGACACCCGGTGAGCCTGCGCGTAGGTGTGGGCCACGGAAGACAGTCTCTGGATTGCGAGATCTAGAGAACAGGAAGTCATTCTGTGACCCACGAGGACATTGTGTACGACGGGCGTGTGCGAGTCATCGAGTACGCCGCCAGAATCAACAACGTGAGCGAGGCCTGCCGGGTCTTCGGCGTCTCGCGTAAGACCTACTACAAGTGGATAAAAAGGCCGAGCAGTACGGCCTCTCAGCTCTGCTCCCGCGCGGGCGACGCCTCCCCCATCAGCCGAACGCCATGACCTCAGAAGAGGTCGCGGTGATCTTGTCCGAGGCGATCGCCAGGCCGACGCTGGGCCGAAGTCATTGCTCAGGCTTCTCAGGAAGCGTGGTGTGGACCGGTCGGCCTCTGGGGTCGCAATGGTCCTACGCCGCCACGACCTCGGCACCGCCAAGCAGCGGATCATCGCGTTGGCCAGCCTGACTGCGACCGAGACCGGTCAGCTCACCGAGGCCGCGTTGGAGGGCCCCTTCGGGTTCTGCCAGTACGCCTCGCATCCGGGCCAGGTCGTAGCCCTGGATGCGTTCTATGTCGGAAAGCTCAAAGGTGCCGGCGCGGTCTGGCAGCTGACCACGGTCGACATCGCGACCCGGGTCGCGGTCGTTCAGCTCGTCGTCGGCGACAAGACCGCCGCCATCGCAGCGCTGCTCCTAGACCATCTGAAGAAGGTCCTGCGCAAGCATGGCATCACCCTCGAGGGAGTGCTCACTGACAACGGACCGGAGTTCGTCGGCAAGGCCTTCCAAGCCCGCGTGGGCGAGCTCGGGCTGCACCATCACCGAATCCCGCCGAGGTCACCGAACCGCAACTCGGTGTGCGAACGGTTCCATGGCACCGTGCTTCAGGAGTTCTACCGGCCGCACTCCCACCGCGGCCGTGTCGAGGACGTCG
>NZ_JAXMNS010000262.1:0-5571 GCF_034670285.1 Nocardioides sp.
CCCTACACGACGCTTTTCCGATCTCCGAGCGGCTTCGGATCCCGATGGTTGCCGGACGCCGCTCGCTGAACCTGTCGAACGCCGCGGCCCTCGTGACCTTCGAGGCCTGGCGGCAGCAGGGGTTCGCCGGCGCCCAGTAGGCGTCAGGGCTGCGCCGCCACGGCGCTGCTCTTCGAGGCGTGTCGCACCGGGCAGCCCGGCGCGAAGGTCCCCATGCGCTCCACCTCGAAGCCGTCCGGATAGCTCTTGATCCGCGACATCTCGTAGACGTGCACCGCGCGGCGTCGCGACGGCAGCGCGGCCACGACGCGCGCCCGGACCCGCAAGCCGCCTCGCGACAGGCGCTGCACGATGTCGCTCGGTCGCCGGTAGTGGAACGCGTCGAGCAGCGGGTCGTCCATCAGAGCCCGGCTGAACACGTCGATCACGCGCTTGAGCGGCCTCGGGTAGAAGGCGGCCATGAGGTCCATCGTCGCGTCGGCGACCCGACGCGAGCCCGGGTCGTAGGCGAAGCGCTCCCGCTCGTAGTCGTCCATCAGGTCGGCGAACTCGTCGTACGACGCCGGGACCTGCTTGATCCCCAGGTGTCGGCCGAGGCCCTGGTAGTAGCGGACGGAGGAGTCGACCTCGGCCCTGGTCATGGCGCGCCAGCCGTAGTCGTCGATCCACCGCTTGGGCACCACGACGAACGTGGACAGCACGTACAACATGTCGTCGTTGCTGATGTCGTACATCTTGTGCATCTGGTTGATGCGCCGCACCGCGGCCTTGCCGCGCTCACTCTCGAACCCTTCGAGCAGCGGCACCTCGAGAAGCAGCGAGGTGTCGTCGTAGCGCTTCTGCGTGGCGTGCTCGAATTCGCCGGTCGCGTCCAGCAGTCGCCCGATGCTCGGCACCGCATAGGTGCGGAAGAGCGCAAAGCTCAACGCCTGGTTCATGTCCCACGGGAACTCGAGGGTGGCCAGGTTGCGGTAGATCTCGACGAACTGAGTCTCCGGGTCCAGGCCGCGGTTGGGGGTAGTCCTCCACTCCATGACGCCTCCTAGCGATGGATCTGAGTGTAAGTCGACTTCCTTCGAGGCATTGCTCGTCCAGGCGCTCGCCTCCTCGATGCCCGACGGCGATCACCTCGAACTTTAAAGACAGGCTTGACTGTTTGTTCGTCGAGGGGCAGGGTGGCGACCGTGACCGCGACCACCACCCCGGCCAAGCGCGTTCCTCAGGAGGAGCGCACCCGGGTCATGCGCGCGCGGCTGCTCGAGGCCACCGTCGACCTGCTCGTCGAGAAGGGCTTCGCCAGCACCTCCACGACGTCGGTCTCCGAGCGCGCCGGCGTCAGTCGCGGCGCCCAGCTGCACCACTTCCCGACCAAGAACGACCTTGTCGTAGCCGCGGTGGAGCACCTCACCGACGTGCGGGGGGCCGAGCTGGCCGCAGCTGCCGCCGGGCTGCCCCAGGGCGTACGACGTACGCGCGCCGTCCTGGAGATGCTGGGCGACCACTTCACCTCGCCGGTCTTCACTGCCGCGCTCGAGCTGTGGGTCGCCGCGCGCACCGACGAAGCGCTCCTCGCTGCGGTCGCTCCGCTCGAGCAGCGGGTGGGGCGCGAGACCCACCGGCTCACGGTCGAGTGCCTCGGGGCCGACGAGTCGCACCCGGGCACCCGCGAGCTGATCCAGGCCACCCTCGACCTGGTGCGCGGCCTCGGCCTCGCCACCACCATCACCGACGACACCCAGCGGCGCGCGCGGATCCTCGACGAGTGGGCCCGCGTCCTCGACCTCCAGCTGACAAGGACCGACGCATGAGCCTCATCGACGACCTCCTGCACGACCTGACCCTTGAGGGCGACGCCCTGCGCGCGGTGGTCGCCGCGCTGCCCGACGAGCAGTGGGCCACCGACACACCTGCCGAGGGCTGGACGATCGCCACCACGATCGCCCACCTGCTCTGGACCGACGAGGCGGCCGTGCTCGCCGCCCGCGCCCACGAGGACAAGGCGGCCTGGGACGAGCTGGTGCTGGCCGGCATGGCCGACCCCACCGGGTTCGTCGACACCGCCGCGCTCGAGATCGGTCAGCTCCCGCCGGCCGACCTCCTCGCCCGCTGGGACGACGCCCGCCCGGCGCTCGCGGACGCGTTGCGCGCCGTCCCCGACGGGCAGAAGATGCCGTGGTTCGGTCCGCCGATGTCGGCGACCTCGATGGTCACCGCCCGCTACATGGAGACCTGGGCGCACTCGCTCGACATCTACGACGCGCTGGGCCGCGAGCCTGAGCGCACCGACCGCATCAAGCACGTCGCCCACATCGGCGTGCGCACCCGAGGCTTCTCCTTCGCCAACGCCGGGCAGGAGGTTCCGGCCGCCGAGGTGCGCGTCGAGCTCATCGCTCCCAGCGGCGAGGTCTGGACCTGGGGGCCGGACGACGCCGCCGAGTCGCTGCGCGGCTCGGCGTACGACTTCTGCCTGCTCGCCACCCAGCGCGTGCACCGCGCCGACACCGACCTGGTGGCCGAGGGGCCGGGCGCCGACGCCTGGCTCGACGTCGCCCAGTGTTTCGCCGGCCCCGCCGGCGGCGGTAGGGAGCAGAAGGAGGCCCACGGTGGTTGAGGTGCGAGCGGAGCGAGACTCGAACCCCCTCCGCATCGGCAACTGCTCCGGCTTCTACGGCGACCGGATGGCCGCGATGCGCCAGATGGTCGAAGGCACGGCCGCCGGCGAGAGCCTCGACGTCCTCACCGGCGACTACCTCGCCGAGCTGACCATGCTGATCCTCGGCAAGGACACGATGAAGGACGCGAACCTCGGCTACGCGCGCACCTTCGTGCGCCAGGTCGAGGACAGCCTCGGACTCGCGCTCGAGCGCGGCGTGAAGATCGTCAGCAACGCCGGCGGCCTCAACCCCGCGGCACTGGCCGACAAGCTCCGCGAGGTCGCCCGCGGCCTCGGGCTCGACCCCGCGATCGCCCACGTCGAGGGCGACGACCTCCGCGGCCACGCCATCAGTGAGGGCGCGCTGACCGCCAACGCCTACCTCGGTGGGTTCGGCATCGCCTCGGCGCTGCTCCAGGGCGCCGACATCGTCGTCACCGGCCGCGTCACCGACGCCTCCCTCGTCGTCGGCCCCGCCGTCGCCCACTTCGGCTGGACCCCGACGCAGTACGACGAGCTGGCGGGCGCCGTCGTCGCCGGCCACGTGCTCGAGTGCGGCACCCAGGCGACCGGCGGCAACTTCTCCGGCTTCCTCTCCCTGCCGCTTCAGTCGCAGGCCGGGGCGCCTCTCGGGTTCCCGCTGGCCGAGATCGCTGTCGACGGCTCGAGCGTGATCACCAAGCAGGACGGCACCGGCGGCGCGGTCACGATCGACACCGTCACCGCCCAGCTGGTCTACGAGATCCAGACGACCCGCTACCTCAACCCCGACGTCACCACGCTTCTCGACTCCGTGGAGCTCGCGCAGGAGGGCAGCGACCGGGTTGCGATCAGCGGCGTGCGTGGCGAGGCCCCGCCCGAGCATCTGAAGGTCTGCCTCAACACTCTCGGCGGGTTCCGCAACTCGATGGAGCTGGTGCTCACCGGTCTCGACATCGATGCCAAGGCCGACTGGGTGCGCTCCCAGCTCGAGGGCTCGCTCACGGCCTCCGACGTCACCTGGACCCGCACCGCCCACCCGCTTCCCGACGCCGATACCGAGGAGGGCGCCTCCAGCCTGCTGCGCTGCACGGTGATGGACGCCGATGCCGGCCCCGTCGGCAAGGCGTTCACCGCGCCGCTGGTCGAGCTGGCGCTCGGGTCCTACCCGGGCTTCACGATGACCTCACCGCCCGGACCGCCCACGCCGTACGGGATCTATCGCGCGGCCTACGTCGACCGCTCCGAGGTGACCCACACCGTCGTCCACGCCGACGGCGCGCGGGAGGTCGTCGCCGACCCGACGGAGTTCACCGCCGTCGACGCGCACGCCGGCCAGCGCCCCTCGCCGTACCCCGCTCCCACCGACTCGATCACCCGCCGGATGCCGCTGGGCAGCTTTGTGCACGCCCGCTCCGGCGACAAGGGCGGTGACGCCAACATCGGGCTGTGGGTCGCGCACGACCCGGAGATCAGCGATGCCAAGCGCGACGCGCGAGTGACGTGGCTGAGCAAGCTCATCACGCCCCGCAAGGTGCGTGAGCTGGTGCCGGAGGCCGCCGACCTCGACATCGAGGTCTACGTGCTGCCCAACCTCGGCGGCGTCAACGTGCTGATCCGCGGACTGCTCGGCGAGGGCGTGGCCGCCTCGACCCGCTTCGACCCGCAGGCCAAGGGCCTGGGGGAGTGGGTCCGCTCCCGCTCGGTGCAGATCCAGGAGGGCCTCTTCTGATGGGCGCAACCGGCAACGAGATCTTCGAGCTCGGCGCGGAGTTCACCCGCCGCGAGATCGTCGAGCACCACCAGCAGTGGGAGGACGACCTCGTCCTGCCCCGCGAGCTCCATCTCTCCGCCGCCAAGCAGGGCGTGCTCGGGGTCGGCTTCCCCGAGGAGGTCGGCGGCCAGGGCGGTGACCTGATGGACACCACCGACCTGCAGGAGGGCATGTTCTCCGCGGGCGCCTCCAGCGGGCTGATGTCGGCGCTCTTCACCCACGGCATCGCGCTGCCGCACATCATCTCCGCCGGCCTGGGGTCGGGGGAGTCCGACCTGATCGACCGGTTCGTGCGGCCGACCCTGGCCGGTGAGCTGATCGGCTCGCTCGCGATCACCGAGCCCGGCGGTGGGTCCGACGTCGCCGGCATCCGCACGACGGCGGTGCGCGAGGGCGACGAGTACGTCGTCAACGGGGCCAAGACGTTCATCACCTCCGGCACCCGCGCCGACTTCGTCACCACCGCGGTGCGCACCGGCGGACCCGGCCACGCCGGGGTCTCGCTGCTCGTCGTCGAGAAGGGCACGCCGGGCTTCACCGTCGACCGGGCCCTGACCAAGATGGGCTGGCACTGCTCCGACACCGCCGAGCTGTCGTATGTCGACGTGCGGGTGCCGGTCGCCAACCTCGTGGGTGTCGAGAACACGGGTTTCTACCAGATCGCCGAGCAGTTCGTCGTCGAGCGGATCGGCCTGGCCGTCCACGCCTACGGCATCGCGGCTCGCTCCCTCGAGCTCACCGCGGAGTACTGCCGTGAGCGCGACACCTTCGGCAAGCCGCTCATCGCCAACCAGGTGGTGCGCCACAAGCTCGTCGAGATGCGGCGCCAGGTCGAGGTGGCGCGGGTCTACGCCCGTGACGTCGCGCGCCGCCACGTCGCGGGGGAGAACGTGATCGCCGAGGCCTGCCTGGCCAAGGAGACCGCCTGCAACACCGCGACCTACGTCTGCGACCAGGCCGTGCAGCTGCACGGCGGCGCCGGCTACATGCACGGCACCGAGGTCGAGCGGCACTACCGCGACGCGCGCCTGCTCCCCATCGGTGGCGGCGCCACCGAGGTGCTCGCCGACCTCGCCGCCAAGCTCCTGGGCTACACCTCGTGAGCACGGCGCCCTGGTCGTCGAGTAGCCGGGCTGCGAGCTTGCGAGCGACCGGCGTATCGAGA
>NZ_JAXMNS010000263.1:0-5535 GCF_034670285.1 Nocardioides sp.
CGATGCCCGGCTTCACCCCGACCTCGATGTTCCCGCAGATGTGGGCGGAGTCGGGGGTCGACTACCCGACCCTCGTCGACCGCCTGCTGCGCCTGGCGCTGGCGCGCGACACCGGCCTGCGCTGAGACGTCGTCCGGTTCGCCCAACCGGCACCGCACGTCGTACTAAGTTGTGGGGCACTCGCCCCGGAGAGGTCCGCAACGCATGTCATCTGTCGAATCACCCGTGAGCTCCGCCCCGGATGCTCCGGACCCTCACGACTCGCAGCGGACCGGCTGGCTGGGCCGTGTGCCCGGCGAGCTCTACGTGCTCACCCTCATCGCCGCGGTGACGCGCTTCGCCTTTCTCGACAAGCCCCGCGCGATCGTCTTCGACGAGGTCTACTTCCGCGAGTACGCCCTGCGTTACCAGGAGGGCACCTACTACTTCGACCTCCACCCGCCGCTCGGCAAGCTCCTGCTGGGGGCGTGGGCGTGGCTCAGCGGCACCGACGCCGCGGCGGCCGGCACCGATCCCGCGGTCGCCCTGCGGATCCTGCCGGCGATGGCCGGAACCGCCCTGATCGTCGTCTTCTACCTCTTCGTACGCCGTCTCTCGGGCAGCCGCAGGCTCGCGACGCTGGCTGGCGGGCTCCTGCTGCTCGACAACGCGATTCTCGTGGAGTCGCGCGTCACGACGCTCGACAGCATGCTCCTGCTCTTCGGCCTCGGCGCCGTGACGTTGGCGCTGTACGCCCGCGACCATCGCGCTGCCCGGTCCAGCACCTATTGGTGGCTGCTGCTCGGAGCAGCCGTCCTGGGGGCGATGGCGGCCTCGGTCAAGCTCACCGGTCTCGCGCCGCTGGGTCTCGTGGGGGTGCTGTGGATGCTCGACGTCTGGGCGGAGCGGCGTGACCTGCGTCGCCAGGTGGGAGCCGTGATCGGGCAGGGACTCATGCTCCTGCTGGTGCCGATCGGCCTGTACGCCGCGAGCTTCGCCGTCCACTTCGCCCTCCTGCCCGAGAGCGGTCCGGGCGATGCCTTCATGTCCGCGGAGTTCCAGGCGACCCTCGAGGGGAGCCCGACGTACTCGCCGGACGCCGACCTGGGCTTCGTCGGGAAGTTCACCGACCTCAACAGCTCGATCCACCTCTACGAGCTCTCGCTCAACGACTCCTCGCACCCCTACGAGTCGTCCTGGACGAGCTGGCCGGTCAACAAGCGCGGGGTGTTCCTCTACGTCGCCGATGCCGGCAACGAGAAGTCCAACTACATCTACGTCCTCGGCAACCCCGTCGTGTGGTGGGGGACGCTGCTGGGCGGCGCCGTGGTGCTCGTGGGGTGGGCGCTGCGACGTGAGCGGTTCCGGCCCTACCGGTGGTCTCTGGGCTTCCTGGCCTTCGCCTGGGTGGCCGACTACCTCCCCTTCGCCCTCATCGAGCGACCGATGTTCCTCTACCACTACTTCTTCGCGCTGCTCTTCAGCCTGGCGTTCGTCGTCATCGGACTGGGCGTGCTGACCGGCTGGATCAAGGAGGGGCCGCGTCCCTTCACCTTCGACTCCCGGGTCTCGGCCGTGGGCTTCTGGTCGGTGCTGGGCGTCGCGGCGCTCGCGTTCCTCTACTTCGCCCCGATCACCTACGGCACGCCGCTGACCCCGGCGGAGCTCGAGAGCCGCATGTGGCTCAGCACCTGGCGGTAGCACTCGATGGCACTGATCTACCTCCTCTCGGCGCTGGCGCTCGGCGCCACCCTCGTGCGGCGCGTGCCGTTCGCGCTCTACCGGTTCGAGGCGGTCGCGGCAGCGATCGTCGTCGGGCTGCTCGGCTGGATCTGGCTCGCGTTCGCGCTGCTGCTCGTGCTCCCGTACGACGTCGCCCTGCCGCTGGTGGTCGTCGCGTCGCTGGTCGTCACGGTGGTGCTGTGGCGTGGGCCGAGCCCGGGGTGGCGTCCGCTCGAGGGCGGTCGTCGGGCGTGGGTGGTGTGGGGAGTCGCCACCACCCTGACGAGCGCGCTGGTGGCGCGACTCTTCTGGACCCACAGCCTGCCGCGGGAGGCCGACGGCATCTGGTCGGTCGGCGCCACCTGGGCCGACTTCGGTCTCCACTCGACCCTGGTCACCGAGTTCGCTGCCGGCTCGCGGCTCAGCGGTGACCTGCCGATCGCCAGCGGAGAGCAGCTGACCTACCCGCTCCTGGTCGACCTGCTCTCCGGCATCTACCTCCAGGGCGGGATGAGCCTGCACGGCAGCCTGTTCTGGCCCGGGGTGCTGCTGGCGCTGGCGATCTGCCAGCTCCTGATCTCGGTCGGACTGCGTCTCTTCCAGCAGATCTGGGTGGGTGTCGGCGGTCTCTGGCTGGCTCTGACGTGCGGCTCGTTCGCCGGCGTCGGGGCGGCGTGGGGCGACTGGCGGGCCAGCGGCCTGGGCCTGGGGGAGTTCCTCACCAACCTTCCCGCCGACTACTCCCAGGACGACGAGTCCAACGCCCACTTGACCAACTTGCTGGTCGACGCCATCATCCCGCAGCGCTCCATCCTGCTCGGTCTGGGAGTGGGCCTGGTGGTGTGGACCCTGCTGATCGTCGCCCGGGGACGCGGCGACGCCGTCCTGCTCTGGCCGGCCGCCGCGCTGGTGGGGCTGCTGCCCATGGCTCACCCGCACACGTTCGTCGTGATGGTGGCGCTGTTCGCGACCGTCGTCGCCGAGGCCGCCTGGCGCGCGCGGGCGATCCCGTGGGCGCACCTGTCCCCGATCTCCCTGATCGCGGCCCTGGCCCTGCCCCAGCTGATCTGGCAGCAGGCCGCCAACAGCAACGGCACCGGTGGACGTTTCCGCCTCTTCTGGCAGCACCAGGAAGGCGAGTCGCTGGCGGCCTACTGGTGGGCCAACTTCGGCCTCATGGGGCTCGCGCTGCTCGCCGCACCCCTGCTCCTGCGGCGTGACCCACGCGTGCGCTGGATGCTGCCGATGCTCGGGGTCTGGGTGATCACCCAGGTCTATGCCTTCCAGCCGTTCGAGTACGACAACCTCAAGCTCATCTACTGGGTTTACGTCGTCGGCGGGTTCTTCATCGCCCACCTCGCCGTCGAGCTCGTACGGCGGGTCCCGCTCGCCCTGGCGCTCGTGCTGCCGGTGGCGGCGGTCGTGGCCGTCCCCGGCACCCTGGCCATCACCCGTGACCTCACGACCCGCTACCTCTTCGCCGGGCCCGCCGACATCGAGCTGGCCGACTGGGCACGATCCAGCACGGCACCCGGCGCGGTGTTCGCCGCGGCCGACCGACCCAACGTGCCGGTGGCGACCCTGGCCGGGCGCAGCCTGGTGATGGGCTACCGCGGCTGGCTCTACAACTTCAACCTGCCCTACGACGAGCGCGAGGCGGCGGTGAGGGCGGCACTGGCCGGTCGGTTCGACGACCCGTTGCTCGACCGCTTCGGCGCCGACTACGTGCTGGTGTCCTTTGCCGAGGACCCCTACTGGGGGGTCGACTACGCCGCGCTGTCCGCGCAGCCGGTCGTGTGGAGCAACAGCACGTGGACGGTCTACGCCCTGCCGTGACCTGCCGTGACCTGCCGTGACCTGCCGTGACCTGCCCTGACCTGCCCTGACCGAGCCAAGCGGTCAGTTGCAGTTCTCGACCAGGGTCAGGTGTTCGTCGATCGCTGCCGCGAGCTGGGCGATGGCGGCGGCCGGACCGTCGGGGCGGTAGCCGCCGGGCACGCGGACCTCCACGACCGGACGATAGCCCGCCGCGGTCAGTGTCACGTCGGCGTCCTGGTCGATGAACTCCTCGGGCGCGACGAACCAGCCGACGCCGTTGGCGACCTCGCACGACGAGCTGGCCTGGTTGAAGTTGGCCGGCACCGCGACCCCGCAGCGCACCACGATGGCGGGGTCGCCGTAGGCAGCGCCGAGGGCATCGACCGGCTCGATCTCGCGCGGCAACTCGTCGGCGAGGGTGTCGGGCAGGTCGGCGACGAGCGCCTCGCACGCGGCGCGGTCGGAGCCGTCGAGGTCCGGGGTCGCCACGGACACCGGCCCGCCGGAGCATGCTGCGAGCAGCAGGACCAGCGGGACGGCCGTGACCAGGGGTGCGACCACGCGGGTCACCGGGACCCGGGGATCGCAGGGATCACGACGGCGAGCCTCAGATGTGGACGACCGGGCACGTCAGCGTGCGCGTGATGCCGTCGAGGTTCTGGACCTTCGAGACGACCAGCTTGCCGAGCTCGTCGACGTTGCGGGCCTCGGCGCGCACGATCACGTCGTAGGGGCCGGTGACGTCCTCGGCGAGCGTGACGCCCTTGACGAGGGCGATCGACTTGGCGACCTCCGCTGCCTTGCCGACGTCGGTCTGGATGAGGATGTAGGCCTGGACGACCATGGGTTCGCTCCTTTGCGACGGGCGGATCTTCGGGGGTGGTGCGGCGTCATGAGCGGGCGCGCACGTGAAGCACCCGACGTTGCGGGTCAACCTATCGCGGGTGCTCCTCGGACCGGAAGGCACGTCTGGTGGGATGGACGCATGTCTTCTGCACCCTCCGGTCCTGCTGCACTCCCTGCCGAGCTCCCACCGGGCGCCACCCTGGGAGACGTGGGCGAGTTCGGGCTCATCGGCAGGCTGGTCTCGGAGTTCGCGCAGGGCGAGCAGGTGCTCCTCGGACCCGGCGACGACGCCGCGGTACTGCGGGTCAAGACGGGCCACGTGGTCGTGTCCACCGACCTGCTCGTCGAGGGCCGGCACTTTCGGCGCGACTGGGTCGACGCGGTCGACGTGGGGCACCGCGCGGCGGCCCAGAACATCTCCGACATCAACGCGATGGGCGGACGCGCCCACTCGCTCACGATCGGGTTGGCGGCTCCCGCCGACCTGCCCGCGCAGTGGGCCGTCGACTTCGCCCGTGGCTTCGCCGCCGAGTGCGCCTCGGTCGGGGCCTCGGTCGTGGGTGGCGACCTCACCGGGGCCTCCGAGATCGTCGTGGCCGTAACCGTCATGGGTGCGTGCACCCGATCGCCCGTGCTGCGCTCGGGGGCGAGGCCGGGCGACGTCCTCGCCCTGGCCGGACGGCAGGGCTGGGCTGCAGGCGGACTCGCCGTCCTCGGTCGCGGCTTCCGCTCGCCGCGCGCCCTGGTGGAGGCCTACCGGCGTCCCGAGCCGCCGTACGACGCCGGTCCGGCCGCCGCAGACGCCGGTGCGACCTCGATGATCGACGTCTCCGACGGGCTCCTGGCCGAGGCTGCCCACCTCGCCGCGGGCTCCGGGGTGCTCATCGACGTCCGCCGCTCAGCCTTCGACCTGCCCGAGCCCCTCCACGCCGTCGGCGCAGCGCTCAACATCGACCCCGTCTCGCTGGTGCTCAGCGGGGGAGAGGACCACTCGCTCCTCGCCACCTTCCCCGCTGGGACGACGCTCCCCGACGGCTGGAACGTCATCGGCGAGGTCAGCGAGGTGCGTGAGGGTGACGCGGGTGCGGTGACGGTCGACGGGGCGCCGTACGACGGCCCGACCGGCTGGACCCACTTCTGATCGCTGCGGGTGGGCGCGGCGCGGGTGCC
>NZ_JAXMNS010000264.1:0-5515 GCF_034670285.1 Nocardioides sp.
TCGTCGAGGAGGACCCCCAGTCGATGGACTCCGAGGTGCTCCACGCCCTCGAGCGGCTCGGCGGCTTCGAGGTCTACGCCCTGCTCGAGGAGCGGATGCGACCGATGCCCGAGGACGTGCGCTCCGAGCGGCTGTCCCTGGTCTCGGCCTTCGTGCTGCGCGCGATCGCCGACCGGAGCCGCGCCGGCGAGCGAGCGACACCCGGACGCGCCCAGCTGGCGACCGAGCCCTTCACCCACAACCTGGTCGACATGGTCGTGGGCATGCTGTCGGCGCCCGCCTCCGCCTAGCCCCTCGCGGGACCCGGTGGAGACGGACGCCGGGGGCTAGCCTCTACCGCTGCTGGAGCGGGCGCGGCGCGAGACCGAGTCGATCGCGACGGCGAGCAGAAGCACCGCACCGGTGACCATGAACCGCACCGACGAGTCGACGCCGATCAGGTTGAGGCCGTTCTGGATGGACAGCAGCACCAGGATCCCGAGCATCGCGGAGTAGGCCGACCCCCGACCGCCGAAGAGGCTGGTGCCACCGATCACGGCTGCCGCGATCGCGGTCAGGTTGGTATCGGTGGTGCCGCTGCTCTGCGAGACCCAGGTCAGCTGGGCGGCGGCCAGGATGCCACCCACGGCGGCGAGGGTCGAGCACCCGACGAACACCGAGAGGTAGATCCGGTTGACCTTAATGCCCGAGCGGCGGGCCGCTTCCTCGTTGCCGCCGACGGCGAAGAGGTGCCGTCCCCAGCGGGTGCGACGCAGGGCGAAGTCCATCAGCACGACCAGCGCCGCGAAGAACAGCCAGAGATAGCTCCAGCCGCGCGCGAGGTAGAGGTAGTACGTCAGGTAGCCCAGGCCACCGGTGAGCAGGCCGGCACGCACCAGGATCGAGGTCGTCGACGGCGCACTCAGCTGCGCCTTCAACCGGCTCTGACGGCCCCACAGCTGGGCGGCGAGGAACGCCAGGCCGATCAGCGCGACGAGCACGTACGACGCCGCGCCGGTGAGGAACTTGAACCGGGCGAACTCCAGCAGCCAGCTGCCGGCGGGCAGGTTGATCGTGCCGTCGGTACCGAGGACGTAGAGCAGGACGCCCTGGAAGGCCAGCAGACCTGCCAGCGAGAACACGAAGCTGGGCACGCCGAGCTTGGTGTAGAGGAAGGCGTAAACCAGTCCGACGGCCACGCCGACGAGGACGCCGGCGAGGATGCCCAGGATCAGTGGCAGCCCGTTGTTGACCACCTGCACGGCCATCACGGCAGCCGAGGCCCCGCTGACCGAGCCGACCGACAGGTCGATCTCGCCCAGCAGCAGCACCAGCACGATGCCGAGGGAGATGATCCCGATCGGCGCCGCGAACTGGGTGATCGTCACCAGGTTGCGCGACGACAGGAAGATCGGTTCCTTGAGGTAGAAGACCACGCTGATCGCGACGAGGCCGAAGACCACGGGCAGGCTGCCGAGGTCACCGCCCTTGAGCCTCGACCAGAAGCCGAGCAGCATCGCTGCGGGCCCGCTGCCCTGGGCGATGAGCCGCTCGTCGAGGCGGTCGGACGAGGTCGTGGTGACGGGCTCAGCCATCGTGCTGCTCCTTGCTCGCTGCGCCCGAACGCGCGGCCCTGCTGGCCACCACGTTGTCGGAAGCGCCGGTGATGGCCGCCACCAGGTCGGCGGTGCTGACGTCCTCGGTGCGGAACTCCGCGGCGTTGCGCCCCAGGCGCATCACCACGATGCGGTCGGCGACCGCCTGCACGTCGGCCATGTTGTGGCTGATCAGGATGACGCCGAGCCCGTTCTCGCGAAGGCGCTCGACGAGGTTGAGCACCTCAGCGGTCTGCGCCACCCCGAGGGCGGCGGTGGGCTCGTCGAGCATCACGACCTTCGGGTCACCGACCAACGAGCGGGCGATGGCCACGGTCTGTCGCTGACCGCCCGACAGGCCGGCGATCGGGATCCGCACCGACGGGATCTTCGCGGAGAGGCTGCGCAGCAGGCGCCACGACTCGACCTCCATCGCGATCTCGTCGACGGCGCCGTGCTTGAGCTTCTCCTGCCCGAGGAAGAGGTTGGCGACCACGTCGAGGTTGTCGCAGAGCGCGAGGTCCTGGAACACCGTCGCGATGCCGAGGTCCTGCGCCTGGCGCGGGCCGCCGACCTTGACCTTCTTGCCGGCGAGCTCGATGTCGCCGGCGTCGGGCTGGTAGACGCCCGAGATCACCTTGACGAGCGTCGACTTGCCGGCGCCGTTGTCCCCCACCAGGGCGACCACTTCACCGGCTGCGACGTCGAGCGACACGTCGGTCAACGCCTGTACGGCGCCGAATCGTTTGTGGATGCCGGACAGGGAGAGCACGTTGCCACGCGCCTCCGTGCCCGGCTTCGCCACGTGGTGGGGGGCGGTCGTCACTGGATTCCGGCCGCCTTGCAGGCGTCGGCGTACGCAGCGGTGCAGATGTCGGCGACGGCGTAGAACCCGTCGGCGATCACGGTGTCGAGCACGTTGTCCTGGGTCACCGCGGTGGGGCTGAAGATGTAGGACGTGACGCCCTCGAAGTCGCTCTGCTCCACACCGGTCACCGAGGTGTCGGGGATGTCGTTGCCGCGGGCGATGTCGACGGCCAGCTCGGCGGCGGTCTCGGCCTCGATCGGGATGGGCTTGTAGATGGTGACGGTCTGCTCACCGGCGACGATGCGCTGGACCGCTGCCAGCTCGGCGTCCTGACCGGTGATCGGCGGCAGGTCAGCCGCCTTGACGCCCGCCCCGAGCAGAGCGGCGACGACGCCGCCGGCCTGGCCGTCGTTGGCGGCGTAGACGCCGTCGATGTTCTCGGCACCGAACTTCGTGACCTGGTCGGTGACGTAGCTCTGGGCGTTCTCGGGGCTCCAGTCGGGGTTGTCGTACTCGCCCAGGATCTCGAGCCCGGAGGCGTCGATGACCTCGTGAGCGCCGGCCTTGAACTGTCCGGCATTCGGGTCGCTGGGCGCACCGTTGAGCATCAGGATGTCGCCGGAGTCGTCCATCGCCCCGACCAGGGCCTCGCCCTGCATGTTTCCGACGGTGTTGTTGTCGAACGACATGTAGTAGTCGGCGCCCGCGATGAAGCGGTCGTAGGCGATGACCGGGACACCCTCGGCCTGGGCGTCGGCGACCATGCCGCCGGCGCCGTCACCGTTGACCGGGTCGAGCACGAGCACCTTGGCGCCCTTGGTCAGCGCTGCGGCGACCTGGGTCTGCTGCTTCGCCTCGTCCTGGTCGGCGTTGTAGTAGTCGACGACGCACTCCTCGCACAGCTCGGCGACCTTGGCCTCGAAGAGCGGCTTGTCGAACGCCTCGTAGCGCGTGGTCTTCGACTCGGGCAGGAGCAGCGCGATGCTCAGGCTGTCCGACGAGGTGCCGTCGGAGTTGTCGGCGCCGCTGCCGGACTGTGCGTCGTTGGCGCCACAGGCGGAGAGGCCGGCGGCCCCGATGAGAACGGCGGCGCCGGCGACGGCGAAGCGGTGAAGGGGTGTGGACACGGGACTCTCCTCGACTGAGATCGTTCAACCTGCTGGCTGAGACTAGGAACGAGTGTTGACGGTCACAAGGCTTGTCGTCAAGACATGATGGCAAAACAGTTGATTTGGGTTTGCGGGCCCGGTTTACGTTCACCTCTTGACCATTGCTGTGAGGTGTTGCACAGTTCGTCCCATGCCGACGTCCCCCCACTCCGCCCCGGGATCGACGTCGACCCTGCGCGTCGCCAACCAGCAGCGAGTCCTCGACCTGCTGCGCCGCGGGCCCGACGACCTGGACGACCCCACCGGTGTCTTCACGCAGGCCGAGATCTCGCGGGCCACCGGTCTCGCACCCGCGACCGTGTCCAACATCGTGCGCGACCTCGCGGGCAGCGGCCTGGTGAGCACCGATCCCGGCAGCGGCCGGCGGGGGTCCTCGGTGCGCCTGGCTCCGGGGGCGGGCACCGTCGCCGGCGTCGACTTCGGCCACAGCCACGTCGCGGTGGCCATCGGCGACCTGACCGGCCGGATCCTGGGCGAGGAGCGCCGCCCGCTCCCTCACGCCCATCACCACGACGAAGCCCTGACGTTGGCGACCGAGATGCTCGAGGGCCTCGCCTCCGGTCACAGTCGCGTGAAGCACGTCGGTCTGGGCCTGCCGGCCCCGGTCACCGACGAGACGGTCGGCTCGTCGTCGATCTTCCCCGGCTGGGACGGCGTCAACACGCGCCTGGTCGCGGAGGCCCACCTCGGCACCACGGTGTCGGTGGAGAACGACGCCAACCTCGGCGCCATCGCCGAGCACCGCTACGGCGTCGGCCGCGGGCACGACAGCTCGGTGTTCGTGAAGATCTCCTCGGGCGTCGGCGCCGGCATCATCATCGACAACCGGCTCTACCACGGCTCGGGCGGCACGGCCGGCGAGATCGGCCACCTCACGCTGGACGAGCAGGGACCCCTCTGCCGCTGTGGCAGCCGTGGGTGCCTCGAGGCCTACACCTCCTCGGGACCCGTGCTCGAGATGATGGCCGCTCAGCTGCCCGACGCCGATCTCGACGGGGTGTTCGCCGCCGCGCACGACGGTCACATCTCCGCCCAGCGTGCCCTGGAGGACGCGGGGCTCCACCTCGGGTGGGCGCTGGCCAGCATCGTCAACCTGCTCAATCCCTCGGTGGTCGTCGTGGGTGGCGACATGGCCCGCGCCGGTGAGCTGCTGCTGGCCTCGGCCCGCATCGGGCTGCGCCGTCACGCCCTGGACTCCGTCGCCACGACGCCGGTGCTCGGGTCGTTGCTGGGTGAGCGCGCGAGCCTCGTCGGCGCGGTGCTGCTCGCCGCCGAGAACACCCACCTCGCGGTCGACGGGTCCTGACGAGCTCTCCTCCGCTGGGATGTGGTCCGGGTCTCGTCGGCGGTGCTTGGCTGCCCCTGACACCCCTGACACAGCACGAGGGCCACGCACCACGGGAGGAGCAGCAGATGTCCTACGACAAGATCGAGCACGCTGACAACCCGGTCGTCACCGACGACCAGACGTCCGCGGACGACGAGGTCGCCGCCATCGAGGTCGAGCGCCGTCGGCGCCTCGACCCCGACAACCGTTCGGCGGGGACCGAGGTCGACAACACCCACGCGACCCTGCCCACGCTCGAGGCGTGGGAGGCCGAGCACGGCACCGACGCAGACGAGAGCGTCGGCACGTCCGACCCGTCGAAGACCTTCGCGGAGATGGAGGTCTCGGAGGAGGAGAAGGCCGAGATCGCCGCCGAGCGAGAGCGCCGTCTCGACCCCGCCAACCGACCAGCAGGCGCCGAGGTCGACAACACCGGGCGCACCGTCGTCGACGGCCGCTTCGTCGACTGAGCGGGACCGACCGCTCCGGGCGTGGGTCGGTCAGGGCGCTCCCGTGCCTCACATGAGCCCCGACGTCGACGTCCTGCTGGAGCGAGCCCGCACCTGGGCGGACCAGGATCCCGATCTGCAGACCCGCGCCGAGCTGGAGCAGGTCATCGCTGACGTGGTCGCCCAGT
>NZ_JAXMNS010000265.1:0-5493 GCF_034670285.1 Nocardioides sp.
ACGGCCACAACGAGAATCTCGGACCCGAGCGTGGCGGCGGCGGCGCCCTCGTAGGAGTAGCGCGGGATCAGGACGAGGTTGGCCCCGACGTTGAGGCTCAGTCCGACGAGCATCACGACCGGGTAGACCCGGTGCCGGCTCATCGCGATGAGGCACGTCAGCCCGAGGGTGGAGTAGAGCGCGAGGAACTCGGCCACCACCAGCACCCGGGTGGCGTGCTCGCCGACCGCGTAGTCGGCGCCGTACAGCGCGGTGGTGAGAGGTGCCGCGAACCCGACCAAGCCGACCACCGCACCCCCGCCGAGAAGTCCCACGATCATCGCACCGCGCCGCATCACGCTGCGGAACTCCTCGGTGTCGTCGGGCCATGCGCGCACGAGCAGGGTGAGCAGCGGGATGGTGACCGCGGTGCCGGCGAAGTGCACGATGTCGATGAACTTGTAGGAGACGCCGTAGATGCCCACGGCGTCGAAGGTGTCGAGCTTCGAGAGCATGACCGAGTCGACGCGGTAGTAGAGAGTGGCCAGCCCGATGCCCAGGGTGAGCGGGATCGCCTCGACGAGGAGGCGCTTCCACACGCGGAGGTCGACGCGCAGCCGGATCCGCATGAGCTTGCGCGCCGCCGGGATCTTCCAGGCCAGGATCACGATCTCGGCGAGCACCGCGGGGATCGTGAAGTACAGAACCGTGCCGCCACCCGAGGCCGCGATGGCGGCGGTGAGGGCGAACTGAGCGACCTGTCCGGTCACTCCGGCCACACCGACGACCCCCATCCGCATCCGCGACTGGAAGACGACCTCGAGTGCGGACGACGGAGTCGCCAGCACGATGACGATCGCCGCGACCGCGGTGGCCTGCACCACCTCGCTCGGATAGCCGAGCAGCATCACGATGAGCATCACCAGCCCGTAGCCGACCAGCCCCATCACCGTACGCAGCACGATGTAGGCGCCCGCGAAGCCACCGGGGTCGCCGTCGGGGTCGTCCAGCATCCCGCTGAGCGCGATCCGGCCGATGCCCATGTCGGTGACGATCGACATCAGTCCCAGCACCGCGAAGATGAGGGTGAAGCGACCGAACCCCTCCAGGTCCAGGTCGCGCGCGATGAGCACCGTGCCACCCCAGCCGAGACCGGCGACGACGAGGCGGCTGCCGATCAGCCAGGTCGTGTTGTTGAGGAGTCCGGCTTCCGGGGGCGGCGTGCCGTCGTCGGCGGCCCGCTGCTCCGCGGCAGCCTTCAGCGACGCCCGCTCGCGCAGGCTGCGGACCAGGCTCAGCACGCGGCCTCCACCTCGTCCTGCTGGCGAGCCGCTGTCGGCTCACCGTCGTCGACAGCCTTCGTCGTACCGAGACTGAGGAGCACGCCGACGAGCAGCCAAAAGTAGAAGTCGAGTGGGAAGATCTCGAGGTACGTGCCGACCAGCGAGGCTGCCGCCGCTCCCCACACCGAGGCGGCGATCCCCATCGCGAGCGCGCGGTCGTCGCCGGTCGCGCGGCGCGCAGCCGACACGGCAGCGGCGATCACCGCGGCCCCGAGCAGCAGGAGCAGCCACAAGCCGATCGGACCGAGCTCGATGACGGTCTTGATGTACTGGTTGTCGGGCAGGTAGAGATCGTTGAGGGTGCCGGCATCGGTGACCAGCTCGGAGGCGTCGACGCCGAGCTCGTTGGACTTCTCCGCCGCCGAGCCCGTGGTGCCGATGCCGTTGCCCAACGGGGCCCCGAGCAGGCTGTCGAAGATCGTCTGCCAGCCCGACGTCCGCTGCCCCAGGCTGCTCGAGGAGAAGTAGGCCTCCAGGAAGGAGGCCGGCACGAAGAGCAGCCCGATCGCCGGGATCGTGAAGGCGTAGACCAGGCCGTGGAAGCGCCAGATGATCAGCACGACTAGCCCGACGATCAGCGCCAGGGTGGCTCCGCGCACGACCGAGGCCGCCATCCCCACCACGAGCAGCGGTGTGGAGGCCAGGAAGATCCGGTTGCGGGTGCGGCGCCAGTCCGACAGCGCCACCGGCAGGCACACGAGCAGCACCAGGCTCATGAAGAGCCCGAACGAGAACGGCTGGGTGAAGGTCGAGAACGAGCGAAGCAGGCTCCCGGAGAAACGGATCGCGGTGTTGTACTCGAACCCCATCGCGTTGAGCCGGTCCGGGCCCAGCACCTGCTGGGCCAGACCGAAGAGAGCCGTGACGATGCCGGTGCCCATCAGGATGCTCACCAGTCGGTCCCGGTCGCGCGCGGTGAACGGCGCGAGCCACATGATCGCGGGCACGACCGCGTAGAAGTAGCTGACCTTGAGGCCCCAGAAGGCGATCAGGCCGCCGGTGAGCGCCGCCGAGAGCAGTCCGAGCGCGACGAAGGCGATCGCGGCCGGCACCCAGACCGGAAGCGTGGCCTGACGCGCTGCCCGATCCGAGTTGGGCACGATCACCGCCGCCCCGAGGGTGAGGACGAGCAGCACTTCCTTCCACGGCCCCAGCAGCTCTCCGACGGGAAGCAGCAGGAGCAGCCCGTCGAAGGGCAGCAGTGCAGCCAGCAGCAGGAGCCCTCGCTGCGGACGATTGAGCAGGGCCACTGCGACGTGACCCAGCGCGAGCAGCCCGAGGACGAGGAGCAGCAGCGAGGAGATCGCGATGTCTCCTGAGATCACGCCCACGTCGTACCCGGCCCGTGGTGCGCCATGCACTCCCCGAGGGGAGCGCGCGTCACGAGCCCTTCGTGAACACGACGGAGGAGACCGTGCGCGCGATGATCTTGACGTCGAACCACAGGGACCAGTTCTGGATGTAGTAGTTGTCGAACTGCACCCGCTCCTCGATGGAGGTGTTGCCCCGCAGGCCGTTCACCTGCGCCCAGCCGGTGAGGCCCACCGGGGCGCGGTGCCGCTCAGCGTAGCGCGGGATGGTGCGCGAGAACTGCTCGACGAAGACATCGCGCTCAGGGCGCGGACCGACGATGCTCATGTCGCCGCGGAAGATGTTCAGGAGCTGGGGCAGCTCGTCGAGCGAGGTCTTGCGCATGAAGGCGCTGAAGGGGCCCAGGCCCGCGTGACCGTTGACCGAGAAGACCGGCTTCTCGTCGCTCATGCCCAGCGACTCAGGGCGCACCGAGCGGAACTTGAGGACCGTGAAGTTGATGCCGTCCAGGCCCACGCGGGTCTGGCGGAACAGCACGCCGGGGCCGTTCTCGATGCGCACGGCCAGGGCCACCATCGCCATCAGCGGGGCGAGGAGCACCAGCGCGGCGCCCGAGGTGACGACGTCGAAGGCACGCTTGACGCGCCAGGAGTTGGAGCGCCACACGTTGCGACGCAGACGCATGAGCGGGGTGCTCCACAGCTGGTCGATGTCGCGGCTGCGGTGGGTGAGCTCGAAGAAGCGCGGAACGGCGAAGATCTCGGTGGAGAGGCGGTCGCACTCACGCATCGTGGTGACCAGGAGCGCGTCGTTGCCGCCGGCGTCGTTCGGGTTCGGGGCACCGAAGGCCACCACGACCTCGCTGACGCCCTCGCGGCGCACGAAGCGACGGAGGTCCTCGTACTTGCCGAGGAGCGGGACCGGGAGGGTCTCGGCGCCCTCCGGCACGTGGCTGTCGAGGAACCCGACCGGGCGCAGCCCGAACTCGGGGTGGGCGAGCATCGTGCGAGCGATCTCCTGGCCGGTCATGCCGGCGCCGAGGATGATCGCGCGGTGCTCGACGACGCCGCGGCGACGCGCCTCGCGCACGACGATGTAGGCGACCGAGCGGCCCAGGGCCACCGCGGCGGCCACGAGGAAGGCCTGGACGACGAGGACCGGCGGGATCGCCTCGCCGGCGAAGGAGCGGACCGTCATCTGCGAGAACCCGCCCACGAGGGCGGCGATCACGATGACGGGAAGGTCGTCGAGCGCCGAGAGCGTCAGTCGCGAGCGGTAGGCGCCCAGGCAGGTGAGCATGATGAGGACACCGGCGTACATGCCGACCATGGTGAGCATCGGTGGCGTCGGGATGAGGAACAGCGCGGCGCTGATCGCACCGATGTCGCTGAGGATGAGGTACGGGCGAGCGGTGCGCTTCCAGCCGTGGCCGCGGGGGCCCTCGACCAGGTGCTCGAGCTCGACAGAGCTGAGGTCGCGCTCGGCGTTGCGGCTGACCGGGGCGACGCGACCGTCGGCGGTGGCCGACGTGGCGTGCTCGGTGGCGCTGGTGCCAGTGTGCTTCATCGGTGATTTCTCCCCATGACGCGGACGACCTCGGGACGGTGGTCCGCTTGCTGGTCCGTACTCTGCCGAAATTCGGGTAACGATGGGGACACGCCGTTTACAAGATGGCCCCACAAATCCACCCCTGGGTATCAGTGACCCCTGCTTGCCGTCCCCGAACCTCAGGTTAACCGCAAGGAACTTGAGGAATGGGCGCAGAGCGTGATCAGAACGCGGCGCGGATCTCGCCGACGGGCACGCCGCCGCCGAGAAGCGTCAGGACACCGGTGCCACGCACGGCCTCGGTGTCGACCCCGGCCTCGGTGTCGACGCCCGAGCGCTTCAACGCCGCGGCCATGAGCACCGGGCGCACGCGCGGAGCACCGTCGTCGGTCTTCAGAGCGAAGGAGCGGCCGTCGGGCAGCGCCACGACATAGCAGGACTCGGCGCCGGCCTTGCCGATCGAGCCGGGCAGCGCGGTGAGCAGGGTGCGCTCGTCACGGCGCGAGCCGGAGACCATCTCGGGGTGGCTTCGGATCGCGTCAGCGATGCGCGCCTCCGGGCCGTCCTGCGCGGTGGCGATCGTGGCGAAGGCGCGGGCGAGCCCGACCAGGGAGGTCGACAGCAGCGGCGCACCGCAACCATCAATGGCGGTCACCTCGATCTGCTCGCCGGTCAGCTCGGCGAAGGTCTCCGCGATCGCGACCTGGAGTGGGTGCGTCGGGTCGAGGTAGGTGTCGGTGTCCCAGCCACGCAGCACGCACGTAGCGAGCATCGCGGAGTGCTTGCCCGAGCAGTTCATCGCCAACGAGGTCTTGGCGCCCCCGCCTGCGAGCACTGCCTCCTTGGCGACGTCGTCCAGCGGGAAGTCGGGTGGTGTCTGCAGGGCGGCCTCGCTCAGCCCTGCGCCGTCGAGGATCCGGAGCGCGCCGGACTGGTGCATCTCCTCCCCCGAGTGCGAGGCGCACGCCAGGGCGAGCAGGTCGGGGGGCAGGTCGAGCCCGAGACGCACCATCGCGAGCGCCTGGATCGGCTTGTTGCACGAGCGCGGCAGCACCGGGCTGGTCACGTCGCCGACCGACCACTCGACCGACCCGTCCGCTGTGAGGGCGACGAGCGAGCCGTAGTGGTGTCCCTCGACGAAGCCGGAGCGGACGATCTCGGCCACCACGGGCCGCGCTGCGCTCAAGAGGTGCGTCCGAAGTCGTCCTCGAGCCGGCAGATGTCGTCCTCGCCGGTGTAGGCGCCGTGCTGGACCTCGATGATCTGCAGGTCCTCGGAGTGCTCATTGGAGAGCCGGTGCGCCGCACCCAGC
>NZ_JAXMNS010000266.1:0-5476 GCF_034670285.1 Nocardioides sp.
GAGTCGTTCCCGACCCTGCCGGTGGTGCTGGCGGCGTGGTTCCACGACGGTGTGTACGACGGCGAGCGGGACGCCGAGGAGCGCTCGGCCACATGGGCCGAGGACGCCCTGCCCCTGCTGGACGACGCCGTGTGCGACGAGGCCACCGTCGCCGAGGTCGCGCGGCTCGTGCGGCTGACCGAGACCCACCGACCCGAGGCCGACGACCCCGCCGGGTGCGCGCTCTCCGACGCCGACCTCGCGATCCTCGCCGCCCCGGCGGAGCGCTACTCCGCCTACGTCGCGGCGGTGCGCACGGAGTATCCCCAGCTCGACGACGCGACCTTCGCCGCCGGACGCGCCCTGGTGCTCGCCGACCTGCTCGACAAGCCGCAGCTCTTCCACACCCCGCACGCGCTCGCCCACTGGGAGGCCCCGGCGCGCGCCAACGCTGCTCGCGAGCTGGAGCAGCTACGGGCCCTCCAGACCGCCTGACCCGCCTGGCCCGCCTGAGACCCCGGGCCGCGGACGACGCCGTCGCAGGCCCGCGGCGACGAGACGGCGCACGAGCTCACGCGAGCTGACCGGGGTCGCGCCCGCGGCGACCACGGCGTCGTACCACTGCGACGGGACGTCGTAGTGGTCGCGGTCGAAGCCGCGCTCGGGGATGTCGAGGGACCGCGCGAACGCGTGCAGCTCGGCGAAGGAGGTGTCGCTGGCGAGGTGCGACCACACGCGGCCGTGGCCCTCGACCGTCGGCGGGTCGATCAGGATCATCGGGCGTCGGTGGCGCCGGCCGCACGGGGACCGCGCTGGGCGACCACGTCGTCGAGCAGCAGCCGCCACGAGCGCACCAGCGCGGCGTCGACGTACGCCTTCTCGCTGCCGCCGGGGCGCACCTGCTCGTCGACCTGGAACTGGCGCACACCGGCCTGCACCAGCCAGGGCACGTGGTCGGGCCGCAACCCGCCGCAGGCCATCAGCACGCGCGCCACACCGGGCACGTCGTCCAGGAGCGCCAGCACGTCGTCGTAGCCGTGGGCCAGTCCCTGCGGGGAGCCGCCCGTGGCGACGGCGTCGAGGCCGGGGAGTCCATCGAGGTGGGCCCAGGCGCGGCGGGGCTCGAGGGTCGCGTCGACGGCGCGATGGAAGGTCCAGGGGACACCGGGCAGCGACTCCGCCAACGCCCGGGTGGTCTCGACGTCGATGCCGAGGTCGGCGTCCAGGAACCCGAAGGTCACGCCCTCCGCGCCGAGCGCGACGTACTCGCGGGCCAGTCCGATCAGGCGCATCAGGTCGCCGCCGTTGGTGGTGAAGGTGTCGTCGAGTCGCAGCACGACCCGCACGGGGAGGTCGCACGCGCGGATCACCGACGAGGCGGTCGGCACGTCGGGCGAACGGCCCTCGACTGCGAGCGAGAGCCGGTCGGCGCCACCCTCGACGCAGCCGGGCACGTCGCGGGCGTGCAGGACCGCCACCTCGAGCAGGCCGCTCGCGCCGTCCTGGTGCTCTGCCATGGCCCCACGGTAGGGCGCAGGAGCCCGTGGATCGGGGATCCGAGGCCGAGTCCGTGACGCCGCCCTTGCGTGGGGAGCACAATGGGGGGGTGGACGAACGGCTGTTGATCGATGCTCGGGCCCGGGTGCTGGCCGACCTCGCGGCCCGCCGACAAGCGACCGCGACTGCGGTCTCGGCCCTGGAGGACGCCTGCGTCTCGCGGCAGTGGTGGGCCCAGCAGTGGCCCGAGGGTCAGGTGTACGTCGCCGGTCTGGTGGCCCAGGACGTGCAGGACGCGCTCTTCGAGGAGATCGGCCGCTGGCCGCTGTGCACCGAGTGCACCGAGGGCCCCGAGCACTCGCTCTACATCCAGCCCGACCTCGGCGGACCCGACCCGGTGTGGGTGTGCGAGGAGACCGGCACGGTCGCGGCCGGGCTCGGCTTCCTCAACCGCGTGTGAGCAGCCGGCGCCACCTGGTCGTCCCACGTCGGGACCGAGGGTCCGTGCCTACGGGGCGGTGTCGCCGCCGAGCTGCATGAACATCGTGAACCGGTCGGCGCGGTAGACGCTGCGCGAGACCTCGACGACCTTGTCGCCGACGATCCCGCGACGCGAGTGGCGCAGGACGACGCCTCCCCGAGCGATCTCGAGCTGAGTGGCTTCCTCGGCGCTGGCGATGTCGGCGGAGATGGAGTCCTCGACCCAGGTGGGACGCAGTCCGCGGGCGTCGAGCGCCTCGTAGAGGCTGGTCGGCATGCCGCCCTGGAGGAAGCCGGGAAGCAGGACCTCGTTGAGGTAGGCGTCCTCGATGCAGACGACGGAGGCGTCGGCCCGGCGCAGGCGACGCCAGTGGATGACAGCGTCACCCTCGGTGAGCTGGAGGGCCCGGGCGACCCCGGGGCCGGCCTGCTCGCGGCGCGCCAGCAGGGTCTGCGACTCGGCCAGCAGACCGCGGCGCGACATCTCCTCGGTGTAGCTGCTGATCTTGGTCGCGACCCGTCGCGGACGGGCCACGAAGGTGCCGCGACCGGGGATGCGTTCGAGCAGGCCCTCGGTCACGAGCGTGTCCAGGGCCTGACGCACCGTCATCCTCGCGACGCCGAACCGGTGCACCAGCTCGCGCTCGGAGGGAGCCGGAGAACCCGGCGCATGACCGGCGAGGAGGTCGCGGACGTACTCGCGCACGACGACGTGCTTGAGGCGGCCCTCACCCGTCATCGTCGCGTCCTCCATGGGTTCAGACTAGGGACAACGGCCCGTCACGTCAGCCTTTCGGGTGAGATGGACACCCTTTCGTCCCTGTTCGAGCGCCACTGCACGCCGCCCGGACGGCTACTCCGTGGAGATCGCCTCGAGGACGTCGAGGCGGGCCGCACGTCGCGCCGGCAGCACCGAGGCCAGCACCCCGATCACGATCGAGAGGACCAGGAACACCCCCACCTGGCCGAAGGGGACGGCGATGACGTCGAGGCCCTCGTCGCGCACCGCGGTGAGCAGCGCGAGGCCGAAACCGATCCCGAGCACCACGCCGAGCACCGCGCCCAGGGAGGAGATCACCACCGACTCCAGGGTGATCATCCACCGCAGCTGGCGACGGGTCACCCCGATGGCGCGGAGCAGCCCGACCTCCCGGGTGCGCTCGATCACCGACAGCGCGAGGGTGTTGACGATCCCGAGCACGGCGATGAGCAGCGCGAGACCCAGCAGGGCGTAGATGAAGAGGACGAACTGGTCGATCTGCGCGCGCTGCTCGGCGGCGAACGCCTCCTGGTCCAGCGCGGTGACGATCGGCTGGTCGGCCAGGGCGTCGTCGAGCCTGTCCTGCATCCCGGTGGCGCCGGGGTCGGTGTAGAGCACCAGGAAGTTGTCCTGGGCCGGGTAGCCGGCCTTCTCGAAGGTCTCGATCGAGACGAGGAACCCGCTCTGCACGAGCGCGCTGGCCTCGAAGGTGCCGGCGACGGTCCACTCGGCGGTGCCGGCGTTGACCTCGATCTCGAGGGTGTCGCCGAGCGCGAGGTCGTTGCTGCGGGCGAAGCTCTCGCCCAGCAGCACGGTGTCGAGCACGAGGTCGTCGGGCGCCCCGGTGGCGAGGGTGAGTTCGAGGCGGTCCAGGTCCTCTGGGTCGGTGGCGCCGATCCCGGCAAACCCGCCGTCGTACTCCGCGAACCCGAAGCGTTGCTGCACCACGGCCTCCACGCCGTCGACGGCGTCGAGGCGGTCGGCGACGCTGGAGGAGAACGACCCGCCGAAGATGCTGCTCACGACGTAGTCACCGCTGAACGTGTCCTCGGTCTGCTTGTCGACGGTCGCGCCGGCCGAGGCCCCGACGATCGCCATGGTGCAGGCCAGGGTCAGCCCGATCATCAGCGCCGAGGCCGTGGCAGCGGTACGGCGTGGGTTGCGCAACGTGTTCTGTCCCGCGAGGTTGCCGATCGGTCCGAAGAACCGCTCGAAGAGCGCACGGGCCGCCTCGAGGTAGGGGCGCGAGATGACGGGAGCCATCGCGGTCACGCCGAGCAGGACCGCGAGCACGCCCAGCCCGACGAACCACGCCCCGTTGCCCAGTCCGAGGAGGTCGGTGAGGCCCTCGGTGAGCGAGAGACCGCCGACCGCGGCCAGGGCCAGGCCCCACCACAGTCGTGCCTGCAGGGACGACTCGGGCAGCGCGACGTCGTCGCGCATGGCCTGCACCGGCGCGATCTTCGCCGTACGACGTGCCGGCAGGTAGGCGGCCACCATCGTGACGACGATCCCCACGGCATAGGCCGCGATGAAGGTGCGCGGGCTGTAGACCGTCGACTGGCCCGACAGGTCGAGGCCGAAGTTGGCGAACAGCGCGCGGAGCGCACCGGCGAGGAGCACCCCGAGCCCGAGGCCGACCGTCGAGCCGAGCACCCCGAGGACGAACGCCTCCAGCTGCACCGACCGGGTGACCTGGCGCCGGGAGGCCCCCAGCGCGCGCAGGAGGGCGAGCTCGCGGCTGCGCTGGGCGACCAGGATCGAGAAGGTGTTGACGATGAGGAACGACCCGACGACCAGGGAGATGCCCGCGAAGATCAGCAGGAAGATCGTCAGGAAGCTGATGGCCTCCAGCAGCTGCTCGGCCTGGCGGTCGGTCTCCTCGTCGCCGGTGACGGCCTCGACCCCGTCGGGCAGCACTGCCTCGACCTCGGCGAGCAGCTCGGCCTGACTGACGCCGTCGGCCGCTGTCACCCAGACCGAGTTGAAGGCGTTCTCGCCGCTCAGGAACAGCTCTTGCGCCCGGCTCGTCTCGAACGCCGCCAGGGTCGCGCCGTTGAGCGACCCGCCGTCGGGGAACCCGGCGATGCCGACGAGCGTGGGCTCGAGGTTGGCGGTCTCGTCGGAGGTGATCATCGGCACCGCGTCGCCCAGTGCCCAGCCCGACTTGTCGGCCGTGGCCGCGTCCAGGACCACCTCGTCGTCCGCCTCGGGCTCGCGGCCCTCCATGATCGTGAGGCCCTGCAGGCCGTTGCCCGCGGGCGCGTCGGACCAGTTGCCGCCGAAGGACGGCGGCCCGAAGCCGCCCAGCGGACGTCCGTCGGTGTCGACGACGTACACACCGGTGACGCCGATCTGACCATCGGCCCGGGCGGCCCCGGGGAGCGCGGCCAGGGCGTCGACGAGCTCGGCGGGCACGGTGCCCGCGCCGCCTCCGTCACCCGGCACGTCGCCCCCCTCGGGCGAGACGACGACGTCGCCCACGGTGTAGGCGAAGAGCGAGAGGAAGCTGCGGTTGAGCGTGTCGGAGAAGATCAGCGTGCCGACCACGAACGAGACCCCGAGCACGATCGCGAACGTGCTCATCACCAGCCGCACCTTGCGGGCGAGCAGGCTCTTGAAGGCCGCGCGGATCACGGCGTCGTACCGCCGGGCACGTCGCTCATCCGAGCCATGATCTCCAGGACGCCCTCACGGTCGGGGTTACGTGCCTCGTCGACGACCTTGCCGTCGGCGAGGAAGACCACGCGGTCGGTGTAG